>CAZPBO010000005.1:0-10362 GCA_964584815.1 uncultured Planctomycetota bacterium | reverse complement strand
CGGGTGGTCAGAACCGCCACACCCAAAACTCCCAGAAGAACTACTGCCGCCAAACGCCTAATCGCTGTTCCCCCAAAAGAGGACGCTTTCCTCAAACGCTCTATTTTTTCTTGCCCTTAAGCGGTCTGAATTCAGCGAAGATTTTTGAGAGTTTGTTGTAATCAGTGCCCCAGAACTGACGCTGTCTGGGAATTCCGTAGCGGATTTCGCCTTTTTCGTTCGCGATAAATGCGGGCGCGGAACCGAAGACTGAAGATGGGTCTGCCAACAGGAAGAATTGACGGCAATTCTTTTTGTTGATGTGGAGTTTGAACTCATAGCCGTGTCTTGTGAAGCCGTGCGCTGTCCAGAGGAGGTCTGTGCGGTCGGACGCAGCGGTGCGGAGAGCGTCATCTCCTTTTAGCAGACCACCTTTTGCGGAGAGTTTTATCAGGCGCGTGGTGATGGTTGCGACCAGTTGCAGTGCCCGTGGCGTGTTGGGCATAGCAGCCTCAATCATACCCAGATGTGCCACCACCACGGCAAAAATGCAGGCGACTATACAGACAATCATAGCGGGTGTTTTAAGCATTGTTTGTTCAAACCGCCGCAGAAAGTAAGCCATGCACCCTGTTGCCGCGGCAGACACAAGTGGAATCGCTATTACCCAGACCACAACGCCCACAGTTCCTTCCAAGAGGTCAGCCTTTTCTGCCACCGCTTTAACGAGGGCGACGATGCACAGAATCAGCGCAGCAAAACCTGCGATAAGGAAAATGGTTGCCGCCTTCTGCTCATCCATAGGGCTGGTTATGGGCACAGGAACAGGATGCGGCTGGTATGGACGCGATGGGGCGCCATCTGTGCGACTGCGAGGTTCAGGTTCGGGCTCAAGGAAGCGCTCATACCGCGACGGCGCCATCTATTCCCCCTCCACCGTCCAAAGAATTATAATCGTCGTCAGCGTTATTCTCCAATAGGTTGCGCTTTCTGAAACATGTTTGCGGCTTCCCCGTAGTCATCAGGAAGATGCGCCTGTGAGGATGGTGGAGCGATTTCACGAACCTCTCCTTTCTCACTGATGAGAAGCAGTATTTTCTTTTTCTTAAATAAGCAGACGATTATGAAGTGCCTTCTATTGGGTGAAACGAGATACCTATAGGTTGCTCCCTTGTGGAGAAAGGTGTTTTCGGCGGTCTTTTCCCATTCTCCGTAAAGGAGTTTTTGAGGCTGGATGGCTTCTGGGAGGGGTTTACCTTTTGTGCGCTCTGTTACAGAGTTGCGCAGAGCCTTAAGTGTGACGATTGCTTTGTAGCGAGGGGACGACTCTTTGACGATTCCTTTAAAGGTGATCAGCGGAATCCACGCCACAAAAGAGAACATACAGGTGATAAGAGAAAGCGCGGTTATGACTTTGGCGGCGGTGGCACCGAAGCCGTTTTCTCTGTTGAGGGAGAGCCGCAGCATAAAACCGCAAATCACCGTCCCGACAAGCGGAACGGGTATCAGTTTCGGGGTGGCGCTTGCGATAAGCAGAGCGACCGAGACAAGGGCGCAGATGACGCTTACCACAAGCGGCAGAAGCAAAAAACCTCTACCTGCACGACGCCTGCCGCCTATTGGCGTGGGAACACCCCGCTGTCTGCTTTTTTCTTCTCCGTTCATTCATCAAGTTCCTGGCTGGAAAGAGTCATAGACTTCCTTGAAGGCGTTGTATGTGGGCTTACCGTAAAGCACAAGACGCACCTCTTGAAGGGAGGTGTTGCCTTTTGCGTGGTCGCGGATTTCCTCAAGGAGGATTTTTGCGCACTCTTTCGGAGGGAAGCCGCCGACGCCGCATCCGAGCGCCGGAAACGCCAGCGACTTTATGCCCAGTTTTGCCGCCTGCTTAAGGGTGCTTCGCGTAGCGGCGCGGATTATTTCACTGTTTGTGCGAAAGTCCATTCCCATCGTTGCGGCGTGTATCACATACCGCGCCTTCAGTTTGCCCGCGCCTGTCACAGCCGCCCCACCTATCTCTATCGGTCCTATCTCGTCACACTCTTTTTGTATCTCGGCACCACCTTTGCGCCTTATGGCGCCTGCCACACCGCCTCCCATCTTCAGGTGGTTGTTCGCCGCGTTCACTATCGCGTCCACATCCTGCTCCGTTAAGTCACCTTCCACCAATTTCACCTCAATTTTACCTAACCTCATTTCTCCTCCTCCCCAGAACGCTCACAAATTTTTGCCAAATAGCGTGATATGACCAACTCCTGTATCTGGCTTGTTCCCTCATATATCTCTGTGATACGGGCATCGCGATAGAAGCGTTCAAGGTCTGCGACATCGCCAATATAGCCGTATCCGCCGTGAACCTGAACGGCATTATAGGCGACGCGGTTTGCTACTCGTGTGGCAAACAGTTTTGCCATAGCGGCAGGCAATGTTATGTCTTCGCCGTTGTCTTTAGCCATAGCAGCGCGGTAGACCAGAAGCCTTGCCGCCTCAATCTGTGACGCCGAATCCGCCAGCATACTCTGAATCTGCCCGAACTGAACAAGGGGTTGGTCAAACTGCCGCCTCTTGCACGCCCATTTCACCGCCCGCTCAAACGCCCCGAGCGCTATCCCTACCGCCTGCGCCGCTATTCCTATCCGCCCCCCATCCAGCGTCTGCATCAGATACCGAAAACCATATCCCACACGCCCCAGAAGGTTCTCCTTCGGAACACGCACATTCTCAAATAGCAACCTTCCTGTTGTGGCGCTGCGTATCCCCATCTTCCGTCCCAGTTTTATCTGTTTCACTCCGCGGGTTTCTTTCAAGTTGTCAACAGCGAGCATGGATATGCGCGGTGCTGCGCCGGGGCGGGGCGCAATGCGGCAAGCGACCACCGCGAAGTCCGCGGCGTTGCCGTGCTGGATAAAAATCTTCTCCCCGTTCAGGACATAGTAGTTGCCGTCTTCTTCAGCATATGTCTTAAGATTTGATGCGTCAGACCCCGCTTCAGGTTCTGTTAAGCAAAAACAGCCGACTTTTTCCCCGCGGCATAGGGGGGGTAGGAATTTCTTTTTCTGTTCCTCTGAGGCGGCAAGCATAATTGGCGTTATGACAAGGGCGACATTGAGGGACATAACCAACGCGGCGGAGGCGTCTTCCCGTGCTACCTCCTCCACCATAGTGCAGTATGCCAGGAAAGAGCCTCCTTGACCGCCGTATTCCTTTGGTATGGGGTATCCCACAAAACCGCGCCTGCCCATCTCGTAGAACAACTCAAAGGGGAACTCTTCTGTGGCGTCGCGTTCCTGGGCGCCGGGAGCAACGAACTCACGGGTGAACTCCCTGATGATGCGGCGCATCCGCGCCTGCTCCTCTGTCAAGTTGTAGTCAGGAAGCATTGTCAACTCCTTAAACAGACCCACAATTGCGGATAAATTTTATCCCTCCTTTGTTCCCTTTCAACACAGATGAGGTAACTTTTGAGGCAAGGCGTTGCTATTATGATTGGTTCCAGTTATAATTCAGCAGAGTAGGCGTATGAGGTGTTGCTTTGAGTAGGATGGATGGTTTCAACTTTGGGCATCTGGCGTTGAAGTTTGGTTACATAACGGTTGAGCAGTTGGAACACGCGTTGAGGGTTCAGAAGGAAAAGGCGGAAGAGACAGGCACGACTCCCAAACTGGGAGAGGTATTGGTTGAGTTGGGTTATATGACGCGTCCGCAGGTGATAGAGGTTGTGCGGCATCAGGCGGGACACGGCGGCAAACTGGTCATTGAGAATTACGAGATACTGGATGAGGTAGGGCTCGGCGCGATGGGCGCTGTCTACAAAGCCCGACAGTTGAGCCTCAACAGAATCGTTGCTCTCAAAATCCTACCCCCTACTCTCGCTGAAGACAAAAACTACATCGCCCGCTTCCTACGCGAGGCAAAACTCGCCGCAAAGTTGAGCCATCAGAATATCATCTATGTCATAGATGTCGGCGAATCGCACGGCGTATATTACTACGCTATGGAGTTTGTTGAAGGAAGGACGCTGAAAGAGGTGGTGGATGAGGAGGGACCCCTGCCTGAAAAAGAGATTGTGCGTGTGGCGCTGCAGGTCGCCCGCGCGCTTGACCACGCCTACTCCTACGGAATCGTCCATCGCGATGTGAAACCAGCCAATGTGATGATAACCAAAGAAGGGATAGTGAAACTGTGCGATTTCGGTCTGGCGCGTCATCTTGGAATCACCACCGCCACCACCAAAACCGTAATCGCTGGCACCCCGAACTACATCGCTCCCGAGCAGATTCGCGATGATAAAGTGGACATCCGCGCCGATATCTACGCCCTTGGCGGAACTATGTTCTATATGGCGACAGGACAGCCCCCGTTCACCGGAAAAACCGCCGTCCTCGTTATGACAAAACATCTCTATGAACCGCCGCGCCACCCCAGAAGCCTCGCTCCCTCCATCTCCCGTTATCTTGACGCCGTTATTATGAAGTGTCTTCGCAAAAAACCCACTGAGAGATTCCAAACTCCCAGCGAACTCATCCATGTTCTGGAAAAACTTGTCACCCGTAAATACTCTTCCCGCGCTATTCGCACCGTCTCTCGCCGATATCGCCGCCGTAGATGAGCCGCATAAACCGCAAAAAACCTTTGACAACCATTCTTTAACCCCTATCTTGAAAGTAGGAGTTTGAGGAAAGTTATAATGCCAAAATGTAGAGTCAGACTCTATATCGTGGTGGGAAAAAGGATTGTAAAATCTGACGATGAGTGCGAAGCCAAAACAGTGCGCGATGTTCTTGAGCATCTGCGCCGCAGGCTGGGAGCCGACTTTGAGCGCGATGTTTATGACGGTGTCATAAAAGACGGTTACGCCCTCGTCCTCAACGAGACCCCGCTTACAGCAGAGCAGATAGACTCTCCCGTAAGTGATGGCGACACCCTCTTTCTCTTCACTGCTTTGACAGGAGGATAACGGTGTTTGAAATAGGTGAGCAGGTTTGGCTTCTTACCAGCCGTATGGCGCCGTTCCTTTTGTTTGGTTTTTTTGTTTCGGCGATTCTTTATGCTTTTGTTCCTGCCGCACTTCTTCAGCGGCGTCTGGGCAGGGGTCTGGGTTCGGTGGCGCTTGCCACCATCATCGGGGCACCCCTGCCCCTATGCTCCTGCTCCGTTTTACCTGTGGCACTCTCTCTACGCCAGCGTGGTGCATCCGCCGGTGCTACCGCCGCTTTCCTCGTTGCCACCCCTATCACTTCTGTTGACTCCATCTTCGTAACCTATGCCTTCTTCGGGCTCACCTTCACACTTTACCGCCTTGTTGCTTCTCTTTTTGTTGCCTTCCTTACAGGATGCGTCACGCATTTTCTGGCGCGCTCATCTCCTTCCGTGCCTCCCTCTGTTCCCACCTGCAACCTTTGCCACAATCCTCTTCCTCACACCCACACCATAAAGGAGCGTGTCAGAGAGGGGTTTCTGCACGGTTTTATTGGGCTGCCGCGTGAGATAGGCGGATGGATTGTTCTGGGTATCATCCTTGGAGGCGTAATAACATCACTTCTCCCACGGAATGTGGGACAAACCATAGGTGGCGGGTGGTTCGGTCCTCCTGTTCTGCTCGGTGTGGGGCTGCCGCTTTATGTTTGCTCCACAGGTAGCGTTCCGGTGGCGGCAGGTTTTGTAGCGTCAGGTTTCACCCTTGGAAGTGCTCTCGTCTTTCTCCTTGTTGGACCTGCCACCAATATTGTTCCCCTCCTTACTTTATGGCGTGTCGTCAGCGCGCGTTTTGTTTTGGGGCTTGTAATATCCGTTGCCGCAGGAGCACTGCTTGCCGCATATATCCTTGATGCTCTTCCGCTCACCGTCAGCGGCGTAACCCAAACTATGCTGCGGCAGCGTCCTTCCCTGTTCTATCAGTTAGCAGGACTCGTTTTGCTCGGACTTATTCTGGCTATCTATCTTTACAAACTTGCCTCAGAACGGAGGTCTGCTCATAAGAGTTGCCGTCACAACGACCTGAAAGGGTGATGCGTGGCGTCTGATGCGATAATCGGAGAAGATGTTGGCGGTTTTTTCTTGACAATTTCTACTATTATGGTAGGAGTTGGATAGGTGCGGAAAGGATGTTCTAATGGCTCTCTATGAATCTGCGCTTGACCTTATCGGTGGCACCCCAATCGTGCGGCTTAGCCGCCTTGCTTCTGGACTCGCCGCTTCTGTGTTCGCCAAACTGGAGTTTTTCAATCCGGGATGTTCTGTTAAAGACCGTGTTGCTTTGGCGATGATAGAGGAAGCCGAAACGGAAGGATATCTTAAGCGCGGGGATACGGTTGTGGAAGCGACAAGTGGCAACACAGGAATTGGGCTTGCGTTGGTATGTGCGGTGCGGGGTTATAGACTGGTGCTGACGATGCCGGAGAGTATGAGTGTTGAGAGGCGGGCATTATTGTCGGCGTTGGGTGCAGAAGTTGTTCTAACGCCTGCGGAAGAGGGGATGCGTGGTGCTGTGGAGGCGGCGAAGCGGATTGCCGCCGAGAAGGGCGCCTTCATCCCCCAGCAGTTTGAAAACCCAGCCAACCCTGCCGTTCACGAGCGCACAACAGCCCGTGAGATTTGGCGCGACACAGGAGGCGAGGTGGACATTTTTGTGGCAGGGGTTGGCACAGGCGGCACGCTCACAGGAGTTGCCAGATTTCTTAAGAAGCGTAAGCCAAAGGTGAAGATTGTTGCTGTTGAGCCTGCGGCATCACCTGTTTTAAGCGGTGGGCAACCAGGCGGACACGGCATTGAGGGGATAGGGGCGGGTTTTGTGCCGCCTATTCTGCGGCGCGATTTGATTGATGAAATAATTGCGGTGACGGACGAGGCGGCATTTGAGACATCCCGTCGCCTGATGCGTCAGGAGGGGCTTCTTTGCGGTATCTCCTCTGGTGCCGCAGCGTGGGCGGCGCTTCAGGTCGCATCCCGTCCCGAAAACGCTGACAAAACCGTTGTCACTCTTTTCCCTGACACCGCAGAACGCTACCTTTCAACATCGCTTTTTGGGGGGTGAGGTGATGATGCGGGTTTCAACGCGGGCAAGGTATGGGTTGAGGGTTCTGGTCGGTCTTATGCGGCTTGGAGGGCGGGAGAGGTTTGTCAGCACAAAACACCTTGCGCGGCGGGAAGGAGTTTCCGTCAAATATCTTGAGCGGATACTGGGGTTTTTGCGCAAGGCAGGTATTGTGGAGACGCAGGAAGGGCGGGGTGGTGGCGTGCGGCTGTGTAGAAACGCAGAAGACATTTCGGTCGCTGATGTTGTGTGTGCAGTGGACGGCAAATGGAGTGTGGTGGATTGTCTGAAGGAGGGCTGCCCACGGCAGGATGTTTGTCCGACACAGCAGGTGTGGCGGAGGTTGAACGATGTTGCCTGGACAACGCTTGTTGAGACGCGCCTTTCCCAACTCCTTTAAGGAGGAATGCGATGCGTCTGTTGTGAGGGGTGGCTCCGACGGGCTTATTGGCGCACGCAGGCTTGCAAAGGAGGGGCTCGGATAGTTTCACCCCCTCTACAGAATGGAGGTGACAGCAGATGAGAAAAAGCGAGACATTGCTTACAGAGTTGACTGAGAGGTTGCGGCAAATTGAGCCGTTTGTGTTGCTCTTTTCGGGCGGGGTGGACTCATCGGTTCTTGCGGCGGCAGCAAAGCGCGCTTCACTGCGGTTCGCCCCACTCTTTGCCGACTCTCCGCTCGTTCCAAGGCGCCAACTCCAAAAAGCCCGCGACATAGCAGAAGCGTTGGATATTGCGCTTCATATCCTTCCCAACCCCGCTTTGTCGGAGCCGCTTTTCCGCGCAAATCCGCCCGAGCGCTGCCATATCTGCCGCCAGCACATCTGCCGCCTTGCAAAAAGCCTCGCTGACAAATTTGGTTATGCCAACATCGTTGACGGCACCAACAGCGATGATTTGAGCGAATTCCGCCCCGGGATAAAAGCATCTGATGAGGCAGGCGTCCTCCATCCTTTCCTTGACATAGGCGCCGCTAAGGAGGAAATAAGAGCCCTTGCTGCCTTTCTTAATCTGCCCAACGCCGACGACTATCCAGAAGCCTGCCTCGCAAGCCGTTTCGCCGCAGGGGTCGGGATAAACGAAAGACTCCTTAAACAGGTGGAGGAGGCGGAGAACTATCTTTTGTCATTGGGTTTTGCGGGATGTCGGGTGCGGTGTCACGGCGATTTGGCGCGCATTGAGTTACGCAGCGCAGGCGACATTCGCCGCATTACGGGACGCATCCGCAGACTTATAACCAGCAAGTTGCGCGAAATCGGCTTCCGTTTTGTCACACTTGACCTTCAAGGATACCGTCCAGCAGGCAGTTATAAGGATTGAAATATGCCGAAAGTGAAGGTGCTGCTTTTCGGCTGGGTGGAAAGGGAAATAGGGGAGGAACTTGTGGTGGACGCTGAAAGTGTAGACGATGTGAAGCAGGCGCTTGTTAAGGCGGGTCTGACAGAAGATGACCTTAAGGCGCTCCTTGTTGTTCCGCGCAAAGGAGGAAAGGAGAGTTCCCTTTCTGAAGGGGATGAGGTGCTTGTTTTTCCGATTGTTGGTGGGGGGTAGATGGTGAGGCGTTATGTGCGTCATATAGCGCTTGCTGAGATAGGGGCGGCGGGTCAGGAGCGTCTTGCTCGGTCGCGCGTTGTGGTTGTCGGGCTTGGGGCGTTAGGTGGGCATATCGCGCTCCATCTTGCCCGTTCGGGTGTCGGGCATATCCGCATCATTGACCGCGACATTGTGGAGGAGGAGAACCTGCAGCGTCAGGTTTTATACGATGAGAACGATGTCAGAGCGGGGTTGCCGAAGGCGGTCGCCGCGGCACAGCGTCTTGCCTCCGTCAACTCCTCTGTAAAAATTGACCCCCGCATTGCTGCGTTGCGCTCCGACAATGCGCGGATGCTGCTCTCTGACTGCGATATTGTCCTTGACGGCACCGACAATCTGGAAACCCGCTTCCTCATCAACGACTTCTGCGTCAGGTATGATGTGCCGTGGGTGTTCGGCGCGGTGCTGGCGACATCCGGTCTTGTCGCGCCGATTGTCCCTCATAAAACCCCCTGCCTGCGTTGCATCTTTAAGCAGATTCCCCCTCCTGCCGTCCTGCCCACCTGCCAGACCTACGGTGTCTTAAACACCGTCCCTGCTCTCATCGCCGCTCTCCAGACCACACTTGCCTACCGCATACTCCTCGGTAAGTCCCCAGACCAGAAACTCCTCTTCGTTGACCTCTGGAAGTCGTCCTTCTTTGATGTAGAGATTGCAAGATGGGAAGAATGTCCTACCTGCGTTAAGAACGAGTTTGAGTTTCTCAAGGGTGACAAGTAATACGGCAGAGACAGGCAACATAAGGGTTGCACGCGGTTTTGTGAGCCAGCACACAGGAATATGCAAATGGCGCCGCTAACGCTTGGAGAACTGGAAACCTCTCCGTGCTTTATGGCGACCGTATTTTTTGCGCTCCACCGCCCGTGGGTCCCGCGTCAGAAGCCCCATATCGCGCAGTTTGGTCTCCAGCCCGCGTTCGGCTTTCGCAAGCGCACGCGCCAATCCCAACGACATCGCACCAGCCTGACCGTGTATCCCGCCCCCCTGTAGGTTCACAAAAACATCATATTTGCCGAGACGCTCCGTCGCCGCCAGCGGTTGTATCGCCTCCTTCCTCTCCTGCTCCCTCGGAAAAAACTCCTCAAGGGTGCGTCCGTTCACCACGATTGTGCCCGCTCCAGGTCGTATACGCACCCGTGCCACCGCCGTCTTGCGCCTCCCCGTCCCCCAAATGTAAACATCAGCCATGCGCTTTCGCCTCCATTGCACGACCAAACGCCAGCATAAACGGGTCCGCAGGCTCCGGCTGCTGGGCTGTGTGGGGATGCTCCTGCCCCACATAGACCTTCAGCATCTTCAACATCCGCCGTCCAAGACGGTTCTTCGGCAGCATCCGCTTCACCGCAAGCCGTATCACCTTTTCAGGATTCCTCTCCATCATTTGCTCAAATGTGCGACTCTTCTGCCCCCCAGGGTAGCCGCTATACCAGCGGTATTCCTTCTGGCTGGCTTTTTTACCCGTTACACGCACCTTCTCTGCATTAACCACCACAACGAAATCGCCACAAAGCGTATGCGGGCTCCAGACGGGTTTGTGCTTGCCCATAAGGATTTTGGCAAGCGCACTTGCTAATCGCCCAAGAACCATACCTTCTGCGTCCACAAGCCACCATTTCCGCTGCGCCCGCGCTTCTTCCATCGTCAAATGCGGCGTCTTTGCCTTCCTCATCCTCAACTCCTGAAGTCGCGTTAGAGAAAAGATACACAGACTTTCGCCGCTGTCAAGCCACAACCCCACTTTTTGCTGACACCTTTAC
>CAZPBO010000004.1:23233-59284 GCA_964584815.1 uncultured Planctomycetota bacterium | reverse complement strand
CCAAAACCTTCTTTGCCTCCTTCCTCCTCGCCCATTCATCCGAACCTGCCTGCTTTGCGGCTTTAAGGAACTTGCGCCACGCCGCAAAGTCCTCATCAGGCAACCCCCGTCTCAGCACCGCTTCAAACAACTCCCGCCTCTCTTTTTCCCCCTCCAACGCACCTTCCAGAAGCCACATAAATCCATCCACATCCCGCACACCGAGCAGACCCACTCGCCTTACTTCTCCCTCATACTCCCATCCCTTGCCTCCTACCCACACATACCGCAACACCGCCGGATACGGAATGCTTGCACCGTTGTTGCGTTTGCGACGATTCGGTTTCAGAAGCCCCCTGTCATCAAGCATATCAACCCACAACAGTCCCCAGCGCCTCGCAGGGAGTATCCAGTAGTTCTCAAAAGGCTCTGTGTTCTTCTTTGTCAAAACCCCAAACGCCCACATATGCTTCTTCTCGTATTTGTCAAGATATTCAATACGCACCATCAGCGGATATTCTCCCTGCCCACCGTGCTTTGTTGACCACCAGCCTGAACTATCAAGGTCGTGCCTTATAACCCGTCCGTGCAGATAGACAAAGAGATGCTTGAAGTCTACTTTTCGGCTGACTTTCTGGCGCAGCATAACGGTGCTGCCGTCAGCGGACCCCAGACGAGAGTAGTGAAAAAAGGGACGGTTGTTTTTGTCCTTTGCCACCTCAAAAACACCGACCCTGCCACTGCGCATCGCAGTGACCCTTTTCCAGTGCTTGAAGCCGCGAGAGAAATCGCCGTTTTTGAGCAGTTCCTCAGCGGGCGGTTTCCGCCAGAACCGCAGCAACCTTTCAAGCGTCTTTTCATCAACCACCTTCAGCAGTCGCGCTTTGGCTGCGGCATCACCTGCCGCCGCTGCTCGCAAATCGTCATCACTTGCCCTCTCCTGTTGTGACTTCAATGCCCCAGTCACACAAACAACGAGCGCAAGTGTAACAATCCAGCGCATCGCCCATCTCCTACCCGTATTAGACCGCAAACGCTCTCCATTAGTTTATACACACGCCGTTTCGCCATACGCCATCATAGCGGTTAATTTCTGGAAGTTGCAGGTGGTTTTGCTATGATAGAAGAGCAAGCATCTGGGAGGTGAGGGATGAGCGATAATGTGAGGTTGGTTATTGATGGCAAGGAGGTGTTGGCGAGGCGAGGGGACACGATACTACAGGCGGCGCTTAAAGCGGGGATTGAGATACCACATCTGTGTTATCATCCGCGGCTGAAGCCCACAGGTGCTTGCAGGCTGTGCGTTGTGGAGGTGGAGGGAGCAAGGACACTTGTTGCATCGTGTGCGGCTCCTGTGGCTGACGGTATGGTCGTTCACACAAAATCGGACCGCGTCATCAAGGCGCGCAAACTCGTCCTTGAGTTGCTCCTGTCCGACCACCCACAGGACTGCTTGACCTGTGAATCGGCAGGAGACTGCCTCCTGCAGAAATATGCTTACGAATACGGTGTTGAGGGCAAGCGTTTTGAGGGTGAGAAGCGCCAACTGCCTAAGGTTGAGACGCCGTTTTTTGAATATGACCCCAACAAATGCATCCTTTGCGGCAGATGTGTGGCGGCGTGTAGTGAGGTGCGTGGACGCGGAGTCATTGACTTCACCAATCGTGGTTTTGCCACCGTCATAAAACCGCCATTTGAGATGCTCCATATTGATGCGGGATGCCAGTTGTGCGGCGAGTGTGTGCAGGTATGTCCTGTTGGGGCGTTGACCGAGAAAAGTCGCCGTTTCGCTGGCAGAACCTGGGAAACGCAGAAGACCAGAACCGTCTGCCCATATTGTGGTGTCGGCTGCGAAATAGAGGTGCACACAAAGGACGACCGCATAACGCACATAACAGCGGTTGAGGACTCGCCTGTCAACCACGGCTCACTCTGCGTTAAGGGGCGTTTCGGCTGGAGTTTTGTCAATTCAGATGAGCGCCTTAAAAGACCGCTTGTGCGCAAGGGACGGCGCTTCGTTGAGACGACCTGGGATGAGGCGCTCTCGCTTGTGGCAGAAAGACTGCTTGAAATCAGGGATAAGGATGGACCTGACGCCATAGGTTTTCTGGCTTCAGCCAAATGCACAAACGAGGACAACTATCTGCTGCAGAAATTTGCGCGGTCGGTGATTGGCACAAACAACATAGACCATTGCGCGCGATTGTGACACAGCCCAACGGTAGCCGGTCTGGCTGCCACGCTCGGTTCCGGCGCTATGACCAACTCCATCTCCGACATAGAACAGGCTGACTGTCTGCTGATAAGCGGGTCAAACACCACTGAAGACCATCCTGTGATAGCGCTTTCTGTGATGAGGGCGCTTGAGCGCGGCGCAAAACTGGTCGTCGTTGACCCAAGAAAAACAGAGGTGGCGGAGTGGGCGGACATCCATCTGCAGATAGTTCCCGGCAGCGATGTTCCCCTGATTATGGCACTTATGCATACCATTGTTTCCGAGAATCTGCACAATGCCGATTTCATAAAGCGGCGGACAGAGGGGTTTGGAGCGCTCAAAAAAGCGCTTTCTGAGTGGACGCCTGAGCGCGCCGCCCAAATTTGCGGTGTAAGTCCTGAAGACATCCGCAAAGCAGCCCGCCTCTACGCCAGAGCCGAAGCAGCCGCTATTCTCTACTGTATGGGCATAACCCAGCATGTTGACGGGACAGCCAATGTGCAGGCATTGGCGGATTTGGCGATGCTCTGCGGGCACATAGGTCGCCCCGGAACAGGCGTCAACCCGCTGCGTGGGCAGTGTAATGTTCAGGGCGCCTGTGACCTCGCCGCGCTTCCCAATGTGCTCCCCGGCTACACCAAGGTTGACGATAAGACCGGGCGGCAGCGATTTGAAGTTGCGTGGAATACGAGACTGCCTGGTAAGCCCGGACTGACGGTGCTTGAGATGTCTGAAGCAGCAACAGAGGGCAAACTCAAAGCGCTTTACATTATGGGTGAGAATCCCGCGCTCTCTGACCCCAACCTCAATTTCTGCAGAAAGGCGTTAAAGAAGGTTCAGTTTCTTGTGGTGCAGGACATCTTCCTGACGGAGACAGCAGAAATGGCAGATGTTGTTCTGCCTGCCGCCTGCTGGGTGGAGAAGGAGGGGACATTTACCAACACAGAGCGCAGAGTTCAGAAATTGCGTAAGGCGATTGAGCCGCCGGGTGAGGCGCTGCCCGACTGGCAGATAATCACTTGGCTTGCGGAGAAATGCGGTGTGATGTGGGGATACGGTTCGGCGGAGAGCGTATTTGAGGAGTTGCGTCGGCTGACACCGCAGTATGCGGGCATAACCTGGCGGCGCCTTGAGAAAGGTGGAATCCAGTGGCCGTGTCCCGACGAGAAGCATAGCGGCACGCCGATTCTGCATGTCGGCAAATTCGCGCGGGGTAAGGGCAGGTTTGTGGTGCCACAATGGCGTGGTCCTGCAGAAAAACCAGATAAGCGCTACCCGTTGGTTTTGACAACAGGCAGGCTGCTGTATCAATTCCACACGCGCACGATGACGGGTAAAGTGGCAGGACTGAATGAGGTTGCAGGTGAGCCGTTTTTGATGGTGAATCCGAAAGATGCAAGGGCGGCGGGCGTAAGGGACGGCGGCTGGGTGAGGGTTCGGAGTCGCCGCGGCTCGCTCAAAGTTCGTGTCAGGATAAGCGATGCGATAAAACAGGGCGTCGTCTTTATGCCGTTCCACTATGCCGACGCCCCAGCGAATATTTTGACGACCGATGCACGCGACCCGATAAGCGGGATACCGCAGTTCAAAGCCTGTGCTGTTCGTCTTGAGAAACCCTGATGGTGAGGCTGTTGTCGTGATAAGGAGAATCGTTCTACGCAATTTCAAGAACTTTGCCGAAGCGGGGGTAACAGAGAAGGGGATTGTTATGAAGGTAGGGGTAGAGGACGCCGGTGGGATAGAGACCTCGTGACTTCAGAACGCGCTTCAGGATTGTTAGGGATTGGGGACGATGAAGATTGCGGTGATATCGGACATACACGCAAATCTGCCTGCCCTGAAAGCGGTGCTGCGCGATATCCGCGAACAGGGCGCTGAGGAGATTTATTGTCTGGGCGATTTGGTAGGATACGGACCGAATCCACGGGAGGTGGTGGATTTGGCGATGAAGAGGTTTCGCTTTACGCTGCGCGGCAATCACGATGAGGCGGTGACATACAAGATACCCAAAAACTTCAATCCAATAGCGGCGCGCAGCGTCTTCTGGACGCGCTCGGTTATGAAACCACCACCAGGTGCTCCCATACAGGCAATCAGACGCTGGACATTCCTGCGCAAAAAACTGGAGGATGTCGTGCAGATTGACGACTTAATGTTTGCCCACGGCACACCCACCAGTTTTTATGACTACATTGACTCCATCAAATCAGCGCAGAAAGTGTTTGCATCTCTTCCAGAAGATGTAACAACACTGTTTATCGGACACAGTCATATTCCGATGGTGTTTGTGGAGACGGCAGAAGGCATAAGGATACTCAATTACGACAGTCCGAAGTTGCCGCGATTGCGGGAGTTTCGTATGATAATAAATGTGGGCAGTGTTGGGCAGCCCAGAGACGGTGACCCGCGTGCCTGTTATGTGATGGTGGACACAGACGAAAATCTGTTCTGGTATCGTCGGGTTGACTACGATGTGGAGGAGACGGTGCGTATGATATATGCGCGGGCGGGGTTGCCTAAGGACAACGCCCACAGGCTGCGTGGAGGATATTGAGGGCGAGTGGCGGAACTGGCAGACGCTGGGGACTTAAAATCCCCTGCCCCGTAAGGGGCGTGCGGGTTCAAATCCCGCCTCGCCCAGAAAAAGAAGGGGTGTCGTAGTGTTTATGTGGAAGACGGCGATCACAGGAATTGTGGCGGGTTTTCTTCTTATGGGGGGGCTCTTTTTTGTGCTACGCTCGGCTTACTCGCATCGCGAGTGGAAGAAGACGGAAGCCCATCTTGTTATGGCACGCGTAAAGATGCAGAAACGGCTTGTTTATCGCCGCTCTTACGGCTATCGCCGTTACAGGTTCGGCAACTATCGTATGGTGGTGGAATACTATCCTGAGGTGGAGTTTGTTTACACAATAGGGGGGCGCGCTTATAAAGGCAGGCGTTTCTCATTTCCGCAAGGGCGGGGTTTTGGTTCGGAGGCGGAGGCGTTGATCAGTTTGCGGAAGGCGGGGGTGTTGAGGGGGGGAGAGAAGTCGTTTTCTGCGCGTTATGATGGTGACCGTCGGATAGAGGTTTATTACGATGCGCGGAATCCGTCACTGTCGGCGGTGGTGGTTGTGCCCCAGAAGGTGTGGCCGTATGGATGGCTGCTTGTTCTGGGTTCTGTGTTTTTGTTGGGAGTAATGTGGCTGTTTTTTATGTCGGAACGCAATCGTCTGGAGGAATGGGAGAGCAATCTGCGGGCGCAAATCAGGGAGGGCATTGAACGAGAGCGCCATATGTGAAGACGGCTTTTTTGGTGCGCTGCGCCCAGTCGGCGGCGATTTCGGCGGCTTCCAGCAGTCCTGCCGCAAATGTGGCGTCCTTAGGGTATGTTGCAACACCTGCCCAGATTTTTTTGCGTTTGGGAAACAGCATCTCCGTCAACCTGCGGGCGGCTGATACCGCACCAGTCTCATCCGTTGACGGCATCAGAACAGCCACCTTTCCTCGCCACTCCCCTACCTTATCCACTTGCCGAATATTGTCGTTCAAATCCTTCATCACCGCGCCCGCTCCACGCTTCCCCCCAACCCCGCGCAGAAGACAGACCGAAAACTCCCCTCCATATCGGTCTATACGCCCCACCTCCGTCGCAATCTCCTGAAGCAGCCATCCTTCCTTCTCCCCACGCAGCATCCTGTTCTCAAGCGTTATCGCCAGTATCCGCGTTATATCCCGCAAAAGCGACACCATCCCACGCCGCTTACGCGTAATCTCTGTTTCAAACCGTCCCAACATTGTGCCCCCGTTCCTTAACGGAAGAACAAGCACTTCCCCCTTGCTTCTTTTGCCCGCGCTGTAGGTTATAGTGAACTTGGCACTTGGACGCTCAACCTTCACCTCCACCCAGTTTACTCCATCCACGCAACTTATATCGTCAACCGCCGCGTTGATTATCCTCTGCAAACTTCTTGTAGATGTCGCAAGCCCCAGAAGCCTGTTCCTGACCCGTTCCAACTCCTTCATCGTCTCTCTCCTGCCACATTCAAATATAACCTGTTTTTTGTGTTCTGTCAACGCACAGGATGTAAAGAGGTTGTCAGAGATGTTCATTCCTTATGCGTTGCTGACAAATCGCTATCCCGTAAGCGTGGATAGTTCTTTTCCTTGCAGACACCGCTTGTGGTGAATAGAATTGCCGCTGTAGGGGAGGTTTTAGTGTGCCTGCTGCCGTCATAATTTTTTTCATACTTGTATCGGTGTCGGTCATTATCATAGGCGTGCTGGTTTATTATTTCTACAAGAAGCGTCAGCAGGCAC
Source organism: uncultured Planctomycetota bacterium (assembly GCA_964584815.1). Taxonomy (GTDB): domain Bacteria; phylum Planctomycetota; class SKW154; order SKW154; family SKW154; genus CAZPBO01. The sequence goes on along the minus strand of CAZPBO010000004.1, from coordinate 52,791 downwards.
TGGCGCGCCTTGCGGCGTCCCTCGGCTTTAAGTTCACTGCACGCGATATATTCGGCATCCCCGAGCGCTACGCCTTTTTGGGGCTCTTCCAGTATGGACACAGCAGGAGAGCGCAAAACATCATATACGGCAGTCGTGAAGGCGCCCTCGTTTATATTTTTGACTACTACTATGTCACAGGCAGCGGTAAGAACCGCACCGTCCACAGATTCAACTGTTGCGTTGTTGAGGTGGGTGCCGATTTTCCGCGTCTCTGGATTCGCAAAGAGCGGTGGTTTGACAAGGTTGCCGCTGTCGTCGGCTTTGACGACATTGACTTTGAGTCGGCGGAGTTCAGCAGACGCTTCTTTGTCAAATCGTCCGATAAAAAGTTCGCTTATGAGGTCATCAATCAGCAGATGATGGAGTTCCTACTGGAAAGCCCTCACAACCCCTTCATTGAGTTGCAACACCACGCCTGCCTCTTTTATTTCAAAGCGAGATGGAGTGTGGATGTCTTCCGCTATCTCTATGAGTTTGCGTTCGCTTTTCTTGAGAGGGTGCCAGACTGGGTGCTGCAGAAGTATGGCAGGCGCTGACTCCGTAAACCGCTTTTTCCTTTTGAAAAACAGCAACGCACCGCGACACTTATAACCAAGGCTTTTTGATAGGAGGAGTGCAAATGAAGGTCGGGGTTCCCAAAGAGATTAAGAACAACGAGTATCGCGTGGGAATGACCCCTGCAGGTGTGGAGATGCTGGTCAAGGCTGGACACGAGGTCTTTGTGCAGAAGGGAGCAGGAGAGGGCTCGCGAATCAGCGATGAGGACTACACCCGTGCGGGCGCCAAAATCCTTGAAACCGCAAAAGATGTTTTTGACTCCGCCGATATGATTGTCAAAGTGAAAGAGCCGCTTGAACCTGAATTTGACCTCTTCCACGACGACCAGATTCTTTTCACATATCTTCATCTTGCAGGTGATAGAAACCTGACCGAGCGCCTGATGAAGTGCCCTATTATAGCCATCGCATATGAGACGATGCAGAAGCCGAATGGGGAGTTGCCACTGCTTGTGCCGATGAGCGAGGTGGCGGGTCGCCTGGCGGTGATAGAAGGAGCAAAATATCTGCAGCGGACATTCGGTGGACGGGGAATCTTCTTGGGCGGTGTGCCGGGTGTGGAGCCTGCGAAGGTGCTGATACTCGGCGGTGGGGTTGTTGGCAAGCACGCCGCTATGATGGCGGTGGGACTTGGGGCTGATGTGACGCTTCTGACGCGCAATGTCAACCGCCTACGCGACCTTGAGGAGAAACTCCACGGACGCTTTAAGACCGTAAAGATGACGCCGTGGAATGTCCGCAAACTGCTGCCGGAGGCGGACTTGGTCGTTGGCGCAGTGCTGGTTACCGGCGCCACCGCACCGTGGATAATCCGCCGCGATGACTTGAAACTGATGAAAGAAGGCGCCGTCATCGTTGATGTCTCAATAGACCAAGGCGGTTGCTGCGAAACAAGCAGACCCACAACGCACGCCGAGCCAGTCTATGTCGTGGACGGCGTCATCCATTACTGCGTCGCAAATATGCCAGGATGTGTGCCGCTCACCTCCACCTATGCTTTGACCAACGAGACGCTGCCTTACGCGCTTGAAATAGCCAACAAAGGCTGGAGAGAGGCGTGTCGCGACAACTACACAATCAAAACAGGTCTCAATCTGGTGAAAGGCAAACTGACCTGTAAGGCGGTTGCCGACTCCTTCAACCTGCCTTACACCCCGCCTGATGAGGTGCTTGGATAAAAGCGCACAAAAGAAAAGGGAAATAAGCCGCCAGCACAGGCTTGACATAGATGATGAGCAGGATATATTGTGTTTGTGGTAGCAATGTAAGGAGAGCGTAATGCCGCGTGTTTGTGGAGTTGAGATACCGCCCAACAAACCTACCTGGGTGGCGTTGACCTATATCCACGGCGTGGGGCACACCCGTGCGTTGGAGGTCGTCAACGCCTGTGGGGTTGATGGGCAAAAGCGCGCAAAAGACCTGACCGAGGACGAACTTTCAAAACTCTCCTCCTACATAGAGCGCAATTTCGTAATAGAGGGAGCGCTGCGTCGCAAGGTGGCTCAGGACATACAACGCTTAAAAGACATCCGCTGCTACCGCGGGATGCGCCACATAGTGGGTCTGCCCGTTCGGGGACAGCGCACACGCACAAACGCCCGCACCCGAAAGGGACCTCGCAAGGTCGTGGCGAAGAAACCGTCCGTCAAGCGGCGTAAAGGTTAATCGGATTGTTAGGAGAGATGAGGGATGGCAAAAAGGCGAGGTGTTCGGCGGCAGAAGAAGGTCAAGAAGGCGCCTGTTAAGGGCATTGTGCATATAAAGAGCACATTCAACAATACGGTAATCACGATAACGGATATGAACGGCGATGTGATATGCTGGGAGAGCGGTGGAACCATAGGATATAAGGGGAGCAGGAAGTCAACACCGTTCGCGGCGCAGAGAGCAGCCGAGGCTGCTGCTATGCGCGCTATCAAACTCGGGATGCGCGAGGTTGAAGTCCGCGTCAAAGGACCAGGTCCCGGCAGAGAACCCGCCGTCAGAGCCCTCGCCACGGCGGGTCTCACCATTCGCTCCATTGAAGATGTGACACCCGTTCCGCATAACGGCTGTCGTCCGCCAAAACGCCGCAGAGTCTAACCCACACCGCCTGCGAACACATTTTGGAGAGATGGAATGCGCTATATGGATGAGCCGAGAGAATGGGACGAGAGAGTGCCGCCAGAAAACACCTTCGCAACACTGGCACTTGTCCTCGGTATTGTCGGTATCTTCACCTTACTGCCCGCTATTCCCGCCGTCATACTGGGAATCCTTGGACTACGCCGCGCCGCAAAGCACCCCACTCGCCCAGGACAGGGTTCCTCTCTCGCAGGGCTCGTCCTCGGAATCATCGGCACTGTCTTCCTCGTTGTGACACTTTTCTTTTTCCTCTCTGTTTGGTTGCCGTTTTTCAGCGCCGCAATGCGTATTGCCACCGCCGAACAGAAAATACGCCCCATCATAAACAGCCTTGAGATGGAGCGAACGCAGAATAAGCCTCTGCCCCACACCTTGAAAAACTTCTTAAAGAAACCGCCTCCTGACACGCATTTTGAGGATGATACACTCGTTCTGCCGCGAATGCGGGCGAAACTCTTCACCAGCGCTGATAGAAACTCCTATGTCCTTGTGGTAATCCGCCATATCCCAAATGGCGAGGGAGGGTGGTTCTCCGACCTTCTTAAAGCGATTCCCAACCTACTGATAGTCCACAACGGAGATACCTGCGAGGTGTCGGTGCAGGCGGTTAAGATGCCCTCCAGTTATGGGGAAGCGCTCAAACTGTTTGAGACCGCAAAGAAACTGCCGCGTCACAGCAGAGATTGATGCGCCTCATTCGGGATGTTTCCTGAACAGAATGCGCCCACGCTGCAGTCTCTGCCCGCCTTTTGAGCGTCCCCACGCGATGCGGGTCTGCCAGTCCGCTTCCGCTTTTTCTTCCCCCAACTGCCTGCGCATCTCCACCGCCGCATCCGGCATAAACGGCTCCAAAAGCCACGACACAACCCGCAGCCCGTCAACAAGGCTGTGCAGAAGCGCCGCAACACGCCCCATATCCCCCTTCTTGCGCAACTCCCACGGCTTTGTGTGGTCTATAAGGCGGTTCATCAGACGGATGAAATCCCATATGTCAGAAAGCGCCCTGTTGAAAGCGAACCGCTCAAGGTGGGCGTCCACTCTTTGCGGCAACGCCGTCGCCTTCTCCACCAATTCGTCAAACACCACTTCAGCGGGTCGCTCAGGCAGTTTACCGCCGTAATAACGCTGCGCCATCCCCACCACCCTGTTCAACAGATTGCCCAACTCGTCCGCCAAGTCGTTGTTTATCCGCCGCACAAGCGCCTTCTCTGAAAAATCGCCGTCTTGCCCAAACGGCGTCTCCCTCAAAAGAAAGTAGCGCAACTGGTCACATCCGAACTTCTCAACTATCTCCTCCGGATACACCACATTTCCGCGCGATTTGGACATCTTCTCACCTTCAACCGTCCACCAGCCGTGAACAAACATCTGCTTTGGAGGAGTAAGCCCTGCCGCGAACAGCATCGCCGGCCATATGCAGGCGTGGAACCACAATATGTCCTTGCCCAGAATATGAACGGCATAAGACCAATAGCGCTCAAATTTTTTGCTGTCTTTTGGGTAACCTATGCCCGACAAATAATTTGTCAGGGCGTCAAACCAGACCCATATCACCTGTTCGGGGTCGTTCGGTACGGCAACTCCCCACTTGAAGGCGGTGCGGCTTATTGAGATGTCGTCCAACCCCTCTTTTATGCGGTTTAAGACCTCGTTGTAACGCGAACGGGGCAGCACAAAATCGGGATTGTTCTCAAAATGGTCAAGCAACCTCTTTTGGTATTTTGAGAGGCGGAAGAAGTAATTCTCCTGCTCAAGGAGTGTCACAGGTCTGCCGCAAAGCGGACAGTTGCCGTCTTTCAATTCTGAGGGACGCAGATAACTCTCACAGGGGATGCAGTATGGTCCGCGATATGTGGCGCGATAAATATCCCCCTTGTCCTGCAGGATTGAAAACAGGTGACGCACCGCTTCCTCGTGATACGCATGGGTCGTGCGAACCAGATGGTCGTAGGTGATTCCCAGAGTCTTCCAGCATCGCACAAACTGCTCCACAACAGAGTCGGCAAGTTCTTTTGGAGACAGCCCTTTTGAGCGTGCTTCCTGCTCAATTTTCTGCCCGTGCTCATCGGTGCCTGTGAGGAAGAAGACATCATCACCCTTAAGACGGTGATATCGTGCAAGGACATCGGCGGCGATTGTGGTGTAGGCGCTGCCGATATGCGGTCGCGCATTCACATAGTATATCGGCGTCGTCACATAGAAAACCGCGAACTTCTCATCCCCCAAAACTATCCCGCAAGAGCATCCGCAAGACGCTCTATCTCTTCTCGGCTGTTCTTTTCTGTCACCGCCACAATAAGACAATCCGCCAGTTCAGAAAACCACAAAGAAAGTGGGGGACCCACAAGAATCTTGTGCTCGTTGAGAAGCCGTTTTATCGTCTTCTGGGGCTCCTCAACACGCACAACAAACTCCTTAAAGAACGGCGCCGAGAAAGGCAACTCCACACCGCGGTTCTTAAGAAGTTCTGCGGCAAAATGGGCTTTCTGAAGGCAGTGTTCCGCCACCTCTCGTAACCCTTTTGGTCCCATAGCGACAAGGTAAATCAACGCACGCATCGCGCACAGCGCCTGATTCGTGCATATATTGGATGTCGCCTTCTCACGCCGTATGTGCTGCTCCCGTGTCTGGAATGTCAGCACATATCCTACCTTGCCGTCACGGTCCACGGTCTGACCTGCGATGCGACCGGGCATCCGTCGCAGAAACTCCTGCTTTGCCGCAAAAAATCCGAAAGCGGGACCGCCAAAACTCATATAATTGCCGAGCGGTTGCCCATCTCCCACAGCAACATCAGCGCCGTATGCGCCCGGCGGCTCAAGCAGCGCCAAAGATATCGGCTCCACCACCGCCACAAACTTAACCCCCGCATCCTTGCAAATGCTGCTTAAAAGAGAGGTGTCCTCAATTACGCCGAAGAAGTTCGGCTGTGCGAACACCACGCAGGCTGTGTTTTCGTCAAGAGCGGCTTTCAGTTTCTGCGCATCGGTGCGTCCTGTCTCTTTTTCATAATCCACCTCAACGATTTCAACATCCAGTGCGGCGCAATATGTCTTAAGCGTCTGGCGGTATTCGGGATGCACAGCGCGGCTGACAACAAAGCGCCTCTTGGTCTTGCGTTGAGCATTGTAAAGCATAATGGCGGCTTCTGCGGTTGCCGCCGCGCCGTCATAGTGGCTCGCGTTTGAAACATCCATCCCCGTCAACTCGCATATGCAACTCTGATACTCAAAGATTGTCTGAAGCGTTCCCTGAGATGCCTCCGCTTGATAGGGGGTGTAGGCGGTGTAGAACTCGGCGCGGTTCGCGAGATGGTCAACCAGAGTCGGCACAAAATGGCGCCAACAACCACCGCCCGCAAAGCACGCTACATCTGTAGCATTGCGGCAAGACAACTCCTCAAAATACCTCCGCAACTCCATCTCGCTCATCGGTCCAGGCAGACGCAACTCCCCCTTAAAACGCACCTTCTCGGGAACGCTCTCAAACAACTCGTCAATGGATGAGACGCCTATCGCCTCCAGCATCTTCTTTATGTCGTCCTCTGAATGGCAGGTGTAGTCCATATACCGCTCCTTAAAAGGAGATAACCGCTCCAACATAGACGAGATGGTCGTCAAGATAAAGGCGCCTGTCACCACGCTGACGGAACATCAAATCAACGCGTGCAAGCATCTGGAAACGCTCCGAGAAAATGATACCGAAGATGAACCATGTTCTGTGCCAGCGCCATTTTGAGACGCCGAAGTAGTTTGTGTGAGCGACGAAGTTGACGGCGAAGAGGAATTTCTTACCCTTAAAACCGACGGAGAAGCCGCCGTAGTCGCGCGGGGTAAAGATGAGACTAGTGGCATTCCAGTCGCGGCGAGATGCGTGGGTGTAGAAGGCGGAGACAAAGCCGCCTTTTTGTTGATATATGAGTTGGGCAACTGTTATGTCGGCACGCTGGGTGCCGAAGTTGATACCCCAACGAATGGCGTCGGTTAAGTGTTGATGTGTGTATGAGATAACAGCAGCAAGATTCGGTGTAATATGAGCCGTCGCGCTGGTCGTTATGTTCTGTATGTGTTCCTCGTGTGAACCGCCACTCGCCTGGCTGAGTGTCGGGATGCCGATAGTGCGGCTCCACTCACACGACATATCAATCTTCTTGGGAACAAGATGCAGAAGAACCGCCGCAAACGGCAGGAAAAGCGATTTGTAAGGTGAGTCAACATCGCCGCTCCAGGATGTGTTGTGCAGACGCCCTCCCAGTCGCACTACCACAGGCTTATACACCACCAACTTCTGCAAGACCAGGTCGTAATTTGTGATATCGGTGCGCAGCACTGTGCCAAAACCGTCGTTGAAAAGCACATTCTTGGAGGAGTAGTCAAGATATGTCTCAAAAAGGACAAGGGCTGTGTCTCCGCGACCGGCTATAAGTCCACGCCAGCCAAGACGGCTGAAAAGCCCCCTTGCTCCCTGCACCATTCCCAAAGATGTGTCCGCCTCCTCCGCCCATCCGGGGTGGAAGAAGAAAACGCCGTTTTTGCCCGTCGGAACATCCAGCATAACGCCAAAAAGGTTTGTGATTCTGTGCCAGTATGACTGGTAATACTGCCAGGAAAAGTGTTGTGAGGAGAGGAACATCCATTGGGTGAGTGTGGCGCCTGATTTGGAGAGTTCAAAATTGACTGCGCCTGTGGCGGTGTAGAACTCGGTGCGGGGGTCTGGGTAATGCGCAGCCCAGATATCGGAGCCGAAACCTGATGCGGCGAAGCAGGATGTAGGCGCGGTTAAGGCAGCCCATCCGCCGTAAGCGTCGTATGTGCCACCGAAAAGCGACGCATTAGGCGGCTGGGGTTTCTTGCTGAAGCGGAAGGGAACCATTCTCTGGGCGGCGATACCCGCACCCGGTCCCCACTGCGCGGCTCCCGCACCGACTATCTGCTGCAGCCCCCAGTAACCCGCGGGAAGTGCGGGTTGTCCGCTGCCGAGATTGAGCGGCGCGCCTCCGCCCCACATCCCTCTATACTGCGGTGAAAAACCACCCCCATAGGCGTGCGGCGGATAGTCAGACGGATAACCCGCCTCATAGGACTGGGCAAACCCGTAGACCCACTCAAGCGGCTGCATAGCATATGGTTCTGACTGCCATATTGGGAACCACCAAAACGGGGTGTCGCGATTTGTCTCCCACCACGCACCAGCACTGGTCGCGCCCGGATAAAACCACCTCTCCCAGTCGGCAAATGTTCGCACACTGCTTGTTGGGGGGGCATACTCATCGCCGTTGTCGTTATTGTCGTCCTGCGCCACAGCATACGGGAAGCAGAAAAGCGCGAAAAGAACTGCTCCCAAAAGCCAAGCAAACCTCATCCAGATTCCTCCTCACAAAATGAATTGTAGTCATCAAGGTTCATCAGTTTATCCAGTTCAGCGGGGTCGGCGATTTTGACTTTTATCATCCATCCCGCACCGTAGGGGTCCTGACTGAGCAATTCCAACTGGTCGCGCAGAGCGTCATTTACCTCAATCACCTCTCCACTGACAGGCGCGTTTATGTCCTCCACCGCTTTTACCGACTCAATCTCTCCGAATGGCTCAAACTGCTTTACCACCGCGCCCACCTGCGGAAGGTCAATGAAAGTCAGGTCACTTAAATGCTCCACCGCATAATCGGTGATGCCCACTGTGGCAACATCTCCCTCAACGATGACCCATTCGTGGGTCTTGGTGTAACGCGCGTTTGTGGGTCTTTCCGCCATAACCTAATCCTCCAAAGCGCAGAGCAAATATTTAATCCTGCCTATGTGGGTGAAGCAAAGCAAAACTGCCTATTTCTGACTCTTCGTAGGCGTGGACAATATTTCGGGCGGCAGAGCAGATTTTATGGTGAAGATTTTGCCCCTTCGGAGTTTCGGTTTGGCAGTGTCATAGCGCGTTTTGGGGAGATTGTTTTTACGAACGCGACCTGCAGACCTTCTCCAAGACGGAGGCGGCGTTATGGCTTGAGCGCACAAGTGGTCCACAAAGTGCCGCCTTAAAACCCAGCCATTGGCAAAACTCCTGCAACCTCTCAAACTCTTCAGGATGCCAGTATCTGACGACATCCAGTCTGTCAGGCGCGGCTTTCAAATACTGCCCAACCGTCACAATATCTACGCCAGCATCCTTAAGGCGCGCAAGCAACTCTGCAACCTCCGCCCAACTCTCACCCAGACCTACCATAAAGCCGCTTTTTGTGACAACAGAAGAATTGCGCCTTTTTGCCTCGTAGAGAATCCTTATTGAGCGCTCAAAGTCCGCTTGAGGGCGCACGATGGGATAAAGGCGCGGCACCGTCTCCACATTGTGGTTGAAGACTGTGGGGTTTTCGTTGAGCACTGTGTTGAGGGCGTCTGTGCTGCCGCGGAAGTCTGGTGTGAGGACCTCAACGGTTGTGCTGGGGGATTTTTTGCGGATAGCGCGTATTGTGTCGGCGAAATGCGCGGCGCCGCCGTCATCCAAATCGTCACGCGTCACGCTCGTTATGACGGCGTGTTTGAGGTTGAGGCGTCGCACCGCTTCCGCCACGCGTTCGGGCTCTTCTGGGTCTGGTGGGGCGGGTCTGCCGTGTTTGACGGCGCAGAAGCGGCAATCGCGGGTGCACACATCGCCCAGAATCATAAATGTGGCGGTTCCGCAGCCGTAGCATTCGGCGCGGTTGGGGCAGCGCGCCTCATCGCACACCGTTACAAGACGCAGGTCGGAAAGCAGCCTGCGCACACGCCTTATCTTTGATGAGCGTGGGATAGCAACACGCAGCCATCTTGGCAGTCTTGTGCTCATGGCTGCCTCAAAGCCTCCTTAACGAGTTCTTCAAGTGAGGGGTTGGGACCGAGTTTTTTTGAGGCGCGTTCAACGGCGGCAGCGGCACTTGCACGCGGAAAGCCAAGCGCCACCAATGCCGCCACCGCATCGCCAAACGCCGCACTCCCCCCTGATGCCACAAGCCCGCTCCTCTTTATCGGCTCCGCCAACTCCACAACCAGCCTCTCAGCCGTCTTTTTCCCTACCCCTTTCACCGCTTTCAGCATATCCACATCGCGGTTGAGAACCGCCTCAACGAGCCTGTCGGGTCCGCAGCGGCTTAAGACAAGCAAAGCGCGCTCAGGTCCTATCCCCGCAACCGATAAAAGCATCCTGAAAAGGCGTCTTTCACGCTCACTGGCAAAGCCATAAAGCAGAAGTTTGTCCTCGCGAATTGTCAAATGAACGAGCAGACGACATCGGCTGTCGTCGTTAAGGCTTGCGAGGGAGTCGGATGTGGATGTGGGAACAAAAATCTCAAATGTGAAACCACCGACTTCAAGGAGGACTCTTGTCGGCTCGCAGCGTAGCAGTTTTCCTGTGAGCGCCTCAAGCATCTCACTCCTCGCCAGTGAGCCATCGGATGAGGAAGAAACGGCGTTTTTGAGGTTTTGGTGTGAGGGGTCTGTCAGGAGCAGGTGTCTCCTCAATTATGCGGGTGATTATCTGGTCGGTTGTAATGTTTTCGGCTTCGGCGTGGAAGTTGAGGATAAGGCGGTGACGGAGAACAGGATGAGCCAAGGCGCGGATGTCTTCTGGGGTGACGCGATAGCGCCCGTTGAGCATGGCGCGTGCTTTTCCGGCAAGGACAAGCGCCTGCGGTGCGCGCGGTCCTGCACCCCACGCCAGATACTCCTTGACAAACTCCGGCGCATCTGGCTCCTTCGGACGCGTCCTTCTGCCTATCTCCACCGCGTATTGGGTCACCTCATCGGGAACCTCCACGCGGCGCACAAGTCCCATCAACTCAAGTATCTGCTTCTTCCGCAGAAGGGGTTGCAGTTCTGCGTCGTAGGCGGTGGTTGTCAGACGCACAATCTTGAACTCCTCGTTGCCGGAAGGATAATCCACATAGACCATAAACATAAAGCGGTCCATAGCGGCAGCCGGCAGCGGATAGGTTCCTTCCTGCTCAATGGGGTTCTGCGTTGCAAGAACATAGAACGGTGGTTCAATTTTGTGCCGTTTTCCGCCGACAGTGACCTGATACTCTTCCATCGCCTCCATAAGCGCAGCCTGCGTTTTTGGGGGAGTGCGGTTTATCTCGTCCGCCAGAACGATGTTGGCGAATATCGGTCCGGGCAGGAACTTGAAGAAGCGTCCCTTACCTCCGCGCTCTTCGGTCAGAACCTCTGTGCCGGTTATGTCACTCGGCATAAGGTCTGGTGTGAACTGGATTCGGTTGAAGGAGAGGTCAAGGATTTCGGCGATGCAGCGGACCATAAGCGTTTTCGCCAGTCCCGGCACGCCCAGCAAAAGACAATGCCCTCCTGCGAAGAGGCAGGTTATCAACTGCTCAAGGACATAGTTCTGCCCGACGATGCGCCGTGACAACTGCTCGCGCATCTTATCGTATGTTTGGCGCAGACGCTCAATCGCCTCCCGCTCGTGCTCTTTTAATGCGGTTTCTGCCATACCTAATCCTCCGCAGTCCAGCACAATTATACGGCAAAGAAGCGGCGGCGTTAAGAAAATCATCCCCCATTTGACAACCAAACCGCAGAAAGGCAAAATTGGTGCGGTTATTTGGGAGGTTTTTGTGATGGCACGCACAGGGCTTGTTTACCATCCAATATATCTTGAGCACGAGACCCATTTTCATCCTGAGAACAGACAGCGCTTGTCGCGCACGGTGGAGCATTTGAAGAGTGTGGGTTTGTGGGAGCGTCTGCACCATATAGAGGCGCGGCGGGCAACTGTTGAGGAGGTTGCATTGGTTCACAAAAAGTCCTACATAGAGGAGGTGGAGAAGTTCTGCGCGGCAGGTGGCGGTCATCTGGATATGGACACGGTGGTGGGACCGCGCAGTTATGAGGCGGCGTTGTTTGCGGTGGGGGGGCTGCTTGCGGCATCTGACGCTGTCATCAACGGTGAGGTAGCAAACGCCTGCTGCCTTGTGCGCCCTCCGGGACATCACGCTATGCCAGACCGCGCTATGGGGTTTTGTGTGTTCAACAATGTGGCTATCGCCGCAAAATATCTTCAGAAGACGCACAACATCCAGAAGGTTGCGATAATTGACTGGGATGTGCATCACGGCAACGGCACCCAGCATGTCTTCTGGCGGGACGGCTCGGTTTTTTACCTCTCAATGCACCGATGGCCGTTTTATCCCGGAACAGGCTCCGACAGGGAACGCGGTGAAGGAGTTGGTGAAGGCACGACACTTAATCTGCCTTTCAGCGCTTTTGACCACAGAGAGCGCGTGCTTGAGAATTTCAAGAGCGCTTTGGAGGAAGTGGAGAAGTTTGCTCCCGATTTTGTTCTGATATCTGCGGGATACGACGCCTACGAACTTGACCCGATAGGTGGTTTGGGATTGAAGATAGAGGACTACCGCCAATTGACTGACTGGGTGTGCGAGTTGGCGAAGAGGACGGCAGGGGGGCGGGTCATATCCACGCTTGAGGGCGGCTACAATCTGGAGGCGCTGCCGCAGATGATAGAAGGGCATATAAGGGGTCTGCTTGCGGCGTCAGAAGGAGCAGATTGAGGAAAGTTTCTTTGCGAACCGCCGTGCGGCATCCGCTTCCTTGCAGACCACAAATATTGTGTTGTCGCCCGCAACGCAGCCTGCCACATCAGGGTCGCCCATCGTGTCAAGCAACACCCCCACAGGCTGGGCGTGTCCCACTTCTGTTTTGACGATGACTATGAATTTAACGACATCAACTGAAATGATGAAGCGGGCGATTTCTTCCCGCGCTGCCACCGATTCGCCCACCTGCTCTGGGAGGCGGTAGCCACCGCGCGTCTTTACCGCCCCCAAAACCCTCAAGTCCCGTGACAGCGTGGCTTGGGTCACATTGAATCCGTGCTCAGCCAGAGTGTCACGCAACTCCAATTGAGACCGCACCATGCGGTTACGCAGTATCTCTTTTATCGCCCGCAGCCGCTTCTGTCTCCCCCGCATTCAGTCTGCCTCCTAACACACATCAATTTTCGCACAACACCGAACCTCTGTCAAAAAATCTACACCTTTATGCAAAAAATAATGCACAAAATTAGCCGCCGCGAACCCGACAAACCTCCACCTCTATCCCCGCCTCCGCAAAAAACTGCCTCGCCAACTCGTCAGGATACTCCTCTGCCACCACCACCTTGACCACACCCGCATTTATCAGCATCTTCGCGCAGAGAGAACAAGGATAATGGGTGCAGTAAAGGGTTGCGCCTTTGACTGATACCCCATATATCGCCGCCTGAATGAGCGCGTTTTGTTCTGCGTGCAGACCACGGCAGAGTTCGTGGCGCTGCCCTGCCGGAACACCCAATTTGTCCCTCAAACACCCCACATCAGTGCAGTGGGGCAGTCCTGATGGGGGACCGTTGTAACCTGTTGTGAGGATGCGTTTGTCGCGCACAAGTAGCGCCCCGACCTTACGGCGGATGCAAGTGGAACGCGTCGCCACCTGATAGGCGATTGACATAAAATACTCGTCCCAAGAAGGGCGGCTCATTTCGTGCATTCCTTACCCCGACGCTCAACCGAACAGTCGGCGCAGAGGAAACAAAGACTCGGATCAAAAACCACCTTCTTGCCACGCCAGTGTATCGCCGCGGATGGACAGACAAGAACACAATCACCGCAGGCGCGGCATTTGCGCGGCAAAATCCTCCTCCGAAACACTCTCAAGAAAGCCAAAACCTCAAAAACCGCCCCTATCGGACATAAAAACCTGCAGTAGAAACGGAAGATGAAGGCGCAAAGCCCGATTATCACCAGCGCCACCACTGTGGCACCAATGTCCATCATCCTGAATGTCGGACCAAAAGGCTCAATGTGCTTCAGAATGTCAACACGCGGCAACCAGAATCCAAATCCAATAAGCACCCCAAGCAACCCATATTTTACAAAACGCGCCTTCCGTGCCACCGACGGCTTCACCCGTATCTTCTTCGGATTGAATGTCCAGATGATCTCACCCAGCGCACCGAAAGGACAGATATATCCACAGTATATCCTGCCAAAAACGACGCTTAAGACGAGCCCGCCTATAAGCAGAATTACAAGCGGTGGACTGCTGAAGAAAGGTCCCGCTATGAAATCAGAAGGGTGCGTTATCAGGTCAACAATATTGCGTGCGGAAAGCATAAGTCCTGACCAGATAAAGCCGAGAAACAGAACCGATACGGCAAGGATGAGCAGCCTTATTCGGGCAAGACGGGCAAGGAATGCGCAAATGGCGGCGCAAAAGAGGGCAGCAATAAGAATCGTCTGCAACCACGGGATGTGCGCCTTGGCGGTTTTGGGAAGTTTCTGCCCGAAAATAGCGGCTTTAACACGGTGCAGTGAAGTTCGGATGGAACGGTTTATCGCCCTTGTTGTGTAGGTGGCACCCGATATCGCCGCTACATCCTTGCCCGCCTCAAAAGCGTCTGACGGTCCCTTGCCCACATACTGACGCGCAAACTCCGGCTTGAACATCTCCCCCGCATATACAGGCGTCTCGTCGTTAGGAAGAAACTTGATGGCGCGGATGCGCAGAGAAGTCGGCTCAAGGCATAGAACCGCAGGAACAGGTCTGCCGGAATAGCCAAGCGACTCCTTGCGCGCTATCGCACTTGTCAGCACAAAGACCGCCACACGACAGCCTTTCTTGTCATAACCTATCCAGAACGGACCGTTGGGCGTGGTCGTCTTCTCAAGCCTTACAGCCTTCGGCTCAAGTTGCTTAAACAACGCCTCAACATCCTTTTCCTTAACATCCTGCGCCAACAAAAAGGTGCCAAAAAGAACCGCAAAGAAAGCCAGCCACCGCAACGCTTTCTCCTTCATCACTTCTGTTTCTTTTCCTTACGAGAAGGAGCCGTTTTTTGGGGAGCAGACTTCTTCTTGGGAGCGGTTTTGCCGGTTGTGGTGGTCTTCTTTGCCGCTGGGGTTGGGGGTTTTGTAGGCGATGTCTTTTTGGGTGGTGCGGTTTTCTTTTTGGGTAGACTTCTTTGCGGGATGGGCTTGCTGCGTGACACGATAAATGAGAGGGTCTGAACGGTGGATGAGACCTGTGCTATTTCCTGTGAGAAGTGTGTGGTGGGAGACAGTCTTGCGGCGGTCTGGTAATGGATGAGTGCTTCGCGATAGGCGGCGAGCGCTTCTTGCATCTTCTCCTCGTCAAGATATGTTGTGCCGAGGAATTCAAGGCAGGCGGCGAGGTTGTAGTGGGCGGGAACCGATTTTGGATGCTTTTTTGTGGCGAAGCGGAGGTAGTTGACGGCGGAGAGAGGGGTGTCGCAGATTATGGCGTCAATGGCACGCGCTATGGCGGGGTCGGGGTCCTCAAATAGAGAGCGCCTCACACGCTTGCAGGATGGGCAGAAGAAACGCCATATTTGCAGGATTGTCTGCTCGCAGAGGTCGCCTATGACGGTGCGCTCATCCTGAATAACAGGCGATGTGGACACACAAGAGACCTCAACGGTTCTGGGCGACTGCACCGGTTTGCCGCCAGATGAGTAGAGAGCAACAGATGTGCGCATAGTGCCGCTCAAATACCACCTATAAGAGCCAAAACTGGGGGAGGGACCCACATCAAGGCGCGTGCGGATATCAAGATATCCGACACGGATTAGGATGATATGTGTGACCCGTAGACGGTTGCAAAGATTTTTGACGAAATCGGTAGAGAGCGGTGTGTCGGCGGTTTCGGTTAGTTGTCCGAGTTTGACGCGGCGGTAGATGTGTGTCTGTGCCAGAGCGGTGGCGACCCTGTTGGCTATGTAACGGGCTTGTGCGGGATGGCGCTCGCCGTATCCCACCGCCGCCAGAACTCCCACCGTCCTCACATCGCTTATGTCATAAAGGGGTGGGGTCAGAACCGCCACAGTCACCTGCGGCGTTGAGCACCCGACAAACAAACCCCCAAAAAGCGCAAGGAGCGCACCAAAACGCATAACCTTCCCCCTACTTTTTGTTGTTCTTTTGCTGCTCCTCCTGCAGGCGTTTCTGATACTCCTGACAAACCGCAGTGAGCCGTGCGGAAATCCTGGCACCCCGCTGGGTCAACTCCTTCAGCGGATAGCGGCTTGAGACACGCATCAGGCGTTTTTGCGCCTCATAGACCAAATCCTGACGGAACCCACGCGTCCCACCCCATCTGAAGGAGCGCTCAACCTGGTTCACCAACTTCTCCGCCTCGTCCAGCAGACGGTTGCCCTCTTTTATGGCACTTTCAATGGCGCGCTGGGCATCCTTAGCGCGCTCATCACCCCCCGCTTCCTGCGCCTTTTTCTTGAACTGCTCAAGAAGAGCATAGTAGTCTCGCCAGCGCTGCTTCTTTTTCGCCCACTCCACTTTTGCCCACATCTTATCCAGCACCTTCAACTTCTTGGCAAATTTGGCGTGTTCTTTGGCAAACTCTTTCAGATGGCGGGCGAACTCCTTCGGATCGTCCAGCGACGACTTGCCCTGATAACGCTCCTTTATCTTGAAGCGGCAATCGCACAAAAACAGTCCCGCCTCATCCTTCTTCAGACCTATGTCCTTACGGAAGTCTTCGGTGTTCCTGTCGTCGCCGTCAATTTTTATGCACAGAAACCTGCCCGCCGCAAGGCGAACGGCTGACTCCCCCAGCATCTCCTCTATCTGCCTGCACAAATCTGTGTGCTCTTTGGAGTAGACATAAACGAGGATGGGTTTGTAGTTTTTGCGCGCACTTCTTATCACCTTCTCCAGTTTCTTCCAGTGAAGCGCCTTGGTTTGCCCCGGCACAAACTCTTCTGGTTCCTTGTCTTGCGCAAGCAGAACAGCACAGCAACCAACCGCCACTGTTATCATCATCGTCCTCATCGCGAGTCCCCCTACAATCCGTGAAGTCTTGCCACTTCATTAAACGCAGGCAGCGCCCTTTCTATCATCTCTTTTGGCACACAATATGAGATTCTGAAATGTCCTGGGGCGCCGAAGCCGCTCCCCGGCACAACAAGAACCAGCCTCTTCTTCAACTCATTGACGAACTTCAAATCGTCGTCTGAAGGTGTGCGGGGAAAGAAATAGAAGGCGCCTTCAGGTTTCACCACCTCATATCCCATCTCAGAGAGTTGCTCATAAAGCAAGTCGCGTTTGGCTTGATAGTCGGATATATCAACGGTGACATCCTGAAGTTCGGCGACGACGCGTTGCATAAGAGCGGGTGCGTTTACAAAGCCGAGTGTTCTGTTTGTGAAGGTGCAGGCGTTGGCTATATCGGAGGCGCCGTCCGCTTCAGGATTTATCGCTATGTGCCCTATCCTCTCACCCGGTATCGCCAAATCTTTGGAGTGGCTGGTCACCTCAATGGAGTTGCGGTAAAACTCAAAAGCGTATGGTGTTTCGCGCCCGTCATAGACTATCTTGCGGTAGGGACCGTCGTTTATGAGGTATATGGGGCGTCCGCTCTTCTTTGTGTAGCGCTCAAGCAAATCACCCAGCGCCTGAAATGTGTAGCGTCCATAAAGAACGCCTGTAGGATTGTTGGGCGAGTTGACCAAGACCGCTTTGGTGCGTTCGGTTAATGCCGACTCAAGTTGCACAAGGTTTATGGAGAAATCGTTGTTTGTCGGCACAATTTTCGGAACGCCTCCGTGGTTGTCTACATAAAAGAGATACTCTGGGAAGTATGGGGCGAAGACGACGACTTCATCACCTGGGTCAAGGAGGCTTTTTAAGACGACATTGAGGGCGCCGGCGGCGCCGCAGGTCATGATTATATGCTGCGCCCCAAACTCAAGCCCCGTCTCTCTCCGATAATGCTCCGCGATTCTTTCTCGCACCCAAGGATAACCCGCGTTAGGCATATAGCGATGCATCCCCGGCACAGGTGATGAGACCACCTCTTTGAGGCGTTTGTGGAAAGAAGCGGGTGGCTCCACCATCGGATTGCCCAGTGTCAGGTCGCAAACCGCGTCCTCTCCGTGCTCCTGCTTAAGACGCAGTCCTTCCTCAAACATCCGCCTTATCCACGACGCGCGTTCCATCGCTTCTCTCACCTTGCCGCTTATCGTAGACATTCTCCTCTCCTTACGAGAGAAAGACGCTTTCAAGCAACCGCTCTATTATCTCCTCCGTCAGTTGCGAGTAGTTGCGATAACCGATTTTTATCATCCACGCCAACTCCTCTTCGCCTTCTGTCTCATCCCGTTTTATTGTGCGCAGATGAACCCAGAGCGTCTGCGGCTGCTCACGGGGATTGTTGTGTTCTATGCGCAGTGACATCGCACCTGTTTGGTAGTTCATACCTTCTGGAACGAAGCGTATCTGATGCTCCTGCAGCCGTAACACCAGAATCTCAAATGGCTCCTTTCTGCTCTCAAAGATGGAGAGGCGGCGTTCCAACTCAAGCGGCACTCTTTCGGTCTCAATCGGTGTGCCGTCTGCTTTTTTCTCAAGCAACTCATAGAGTTGGCGCACCTTATCCTTGTAGATTTCAAAGAGACGGTTACGCTGCGCAAACTCCCTGCGCGTCCGCTCAAGCCTCTCCTGATATTTCCTGTTAAAGCGTTCCTGAAAAGACTCTCCCATTATAGAAGCCCCTTGCGATGCAGGTCTCTGCGTTTCTGTGCTTCTTCCCTTATGCGGCGGTCAACTTCGTCAAAGAGGCTCTGCCAGTCAATGGAATTAGCGTTTTCGGCATTTAGACTACTAGCCTCCACAGCCGCTTCCGCTTGTTCTGTGTTTTCCGCCACCTCAGCAGGTGCTGGTTCAGGCGGTGGTGGTGGCAAAGGCGGTGGTGGCGGTAGTTTCTCGGCAGCCTCCTTCTTTGCTACAGACTTCTTTTCAGGCGGTTTTGGTTCGGTTGGTTCCGGCTTCTTAACCTGCTTTTGCGTCTTTGGTTTCACAGATTTAACGGGTGCCGCTGCCTCCTTTGCTTTTTTCTTTTCGGTTTCGGAGGGTTTCACCGCCGCCGCCCGCGTTGATATCCTTGACGATATCCTCTCTGATATCTTGTGGGCATCCTCTTTTATTTTCTCCTTGACCGCTCTCCGTTGCTCCTCCGTCAACGGTGCCATCTTCTCAAGTGTTTTCATAATGCTGCTGTATGTTGCTATGAAATACATCGGCTCACATTCCATCACATTCTGGATAAAGTCGTCCAGTGATTCGTCTATCACACCCGCGACCGCCACTATCATCACCTTCCCTATCTTGTCAAGCGGCACAAATTGGTATCTGTAGAGCATATCAACAGGAAACGACTTTATCAGATCAGGGTCTATCTGATATGTAGACGGGTCAATGAAAGGCAACTGATACTGCTCGGATATCGCCTTCACCAACGCCTCTTCGGAAAGATAGCGCTGCTCCACCAGAACCTGCCCCAACGGTTTGCCTGTCTCCTTTTGAATGTCAAGTGCGTCTCTTAACTGCTCTTCAGTCAAAATACCGTCTGCTATGAGCATAGCCCCTAGTCTTTTCCGCGGCGTTTTTGGCAACAAAACAAAACCCTCCCAACCATCACAAGATAATAGTTACAGAAAATCTGTTTGTCAACATAGAGGTTGTTTGAGTGCGCAAGCACGATAACAGCCGCGCGGCGGCAAATTGGGTTGAAGTTGCCGCCTTGTGCTGGTAGTTTATCTTCAGAGCGGCTTTGGAGGTGCTTTATGAAAGAGCGCAAAAAGACCCTCTCCTTTATGCTGGACGGCAAATATGACTTTGATAAAGAGATAGAGAAGTTGGAAACGCAGATACTGGAGTTGGAGGAGTATCTTCTGGAGACGGAACTGGATGTTCCGGAGGCGGAGGCGGAGTTGGCGCGTCTGCGAAAGGAGGTGGAGCGCCTTAAAAAGGAGGTTTACGCGAACCTGACACCGTGGCAGAAGGTTCTTGTGGCGCGTCATCCTTTCCGCCCCACATTCGCGGACTACCTTGAGACCGTGTTTGATGATTTCGTTGAATTGCACGGCGACAAGCGTTTTGGTGACGACAAGGCGATTGTGTGTGGTTTTGCCACAATAGGTGACGAAGGTGGCAAGCATAAGGTGATGGTGGTGGGGCACGAGAAGGGACGGGCGTTGAGGGAGCGGATGGAGCGCCACTTCGGTTGCGCCCATCCTGAAGGATATCGTAAAGCGTTGGCTAAGATGGAGTTGGCATCGCGATTTGGACTTCCTATTCTGACATTCATTGACACCCCCGGGGCGTTTCCTGGGATAGGCGCGGAGGAGCGTGGACAAGCCTTCGCGATTGCCGAAAACCTTATGGTTATGTCGCGCTTAAAAGTTCCCATCGTCTCGGTGGTGATAGGGGAAGGAGGGTCTGGTGGGGCGCTCGGTATAGGTGTTTGTGATAGGTTGTTGATTCTGGAGAACTCCTATTATTCAGTGATAAGTCCAGAAGGGTGTGCGGCGATACTGTGGCGCGGCGAGGAGAAGGAGCATCTGGAGGACGCCGCGCGTATCCTCCACCTCACCGCTGACGACTTAAAGGAGTTCGGCATAGCGGATGAGGTGGTGAAGGAGCCTCTGGGCGGGGCGCATAGAGACCACCAAGCCGCCGCCCAACTCCTTAAACCCGTCCTCCTCAAGCACCTTCGCGAGTTGCTCAAACTGCCAAAAGAGCGACTGCTTGAGGAGCGTTACGCCAAATACCGTAGGATGGGTCGCTTTTTGGGTGTTGTGAAGGATGCATGAGGTGAGCGTGGCGCAGGCGATAATTGAGCGGTTGCGCGAAAAGTTGGGCGACAACTATTGGCGTGTAAGGACGGTCAGGTTGCGTGTGGGGAGGTTGTCCTGCATCAATTATGATGCGCTGCAGTTCGCTTTTGAGGGGTTAGCCTCCGCCAGACTCTGTCCGAAAATCTCGGTTGAGATAGACTGGGTGGAGGCGAAGGCAAAATGCGGGCGCTGCGGGCACACATTCAAACCTGACGACGCTTTCTTCCTTATGTGCCCTCAGTGCGGGGGAAGAGCCACCCTTATATGTGGGGACGAACTCCATCTTGTTGAGGCTGACCTTGTAGATGGATAAGTCTGCTTTGGCGCAGGAGGTGGTGCGGCGTCTTTCTGTAAGATACAGACAGTCTCTGGTTGAGCGCGTGGGTAAGGGTGTGCCGTATCGGGTATTTGTTGCGACGGTTCTGTCGCAGCGGACGCGGGATGAGGTGACAGAACGCGTGGCGGAGCGTTTTCTGAGGCGGTGGGGCGATGTGGAGACTTTGGCGGCGGCGGATGTGGACGAGGTGCGGAAGGCGATAAAGGAGGTGGGGCTTGCCCCTGCCAAAGCGCGCTATCTTGTCTCCGCCGCACGCATCATCGTCCAACGCTTCAACTCCCAAATCCCCAAAACAGAACAGGAGTTGCTTTCCCTTCCAGGGGTGGGGCAGAAGACCGCAGGATGTGTTCTCGTTTACGCCTACGGTCAGGCGGCTATCCCTGTTGACACCCATGTCCATCGCATCTCCAACATCTTGGGGCTCGTCAGAACAAAGACACCAGAGCAGACGAGGCGCCAATTGCAAACACTGCTGCCCAGACATCTTTGGCTGCCCGTCAACCGTGTTTTGGTGCTCTTCGGACGCGAAATCTGCCGTCCCAAAAGACCCGCCTGCGAAATCTGCCCACTCGGCGATATCTGCCCCTCCACAAGGAGAGAAGAAGGTGGCACTCAAACTGGTTGAGATATACGCCCAGAAAGAGGATACGCAGCGCTTAAACGCCATTCTCGCCGACCACAAAATCCTTGAACGCTGGAATGACGACCTTCAGGAAGGGCGGGTGGTCTTGCGGGTGCTGCTCAATGAGGAGGATGTTCAAGGATTGCTGGATGGTTTGACCCAACACTTCGGGCGGGTTGAGGGTTTTCGTGTGTTGCTGGTGCCAGTTGTGGGGGCGGTGCCGTTGAGCGGCGCATCCTGGGGCGGTGAAAGGGCGAGCCGAGAGGAGTTGTTTCTCGCCGTTCGGGAGGTGGCGTCGGGGGGTAGATGGTTTTTCGTGCTCGTGGCGCTTTCGTCTGTGGTGGCGACGGTTGGTCTGATGCGTGACAGTGTGGCGGTTGTGATAGGTGCGATGGTGATAGCGCCGCTTCTGGGACCCAATATGGCGCTGGCGTTGGGGACGGTTCTTGGGGAGGGGCGTCTGATAAGGCGGGCGGCATTGGCGCTGGTTCTGGGGCTGCTCCTTGCGTTTGGCACAGCGATTCTGTGTGCGCTTGTGATGGGAAAAGGAGTGTGGGGACGGGAATTGGAGACACGGGCGGCGCTGCAATTGTCGGATGTGCTGGTGGCGCTGGCGGCGGGTGTTGCAGGAGCGCTGGCATTCTCGCGCCGTGCTGCCACCGCGCTTGTGGGTGTTATGGTGGCGGTCGCTCTTCTGCCACCTCTTGCGGCAACCGCGGTCTTCCTCACCGCAGGCGACTGGCATAAGGCGGCAGGTTCTGCTCTCCTGCTTGCCGTCAATGTCGTCTCCGTCAACCTTGCAGGTATCCTGACATTCAGACTGCAGGGGCTTAAACCGACCCTCTGGTGGCGCGCTGAATATGCAAAGCGCACAACCCTTGTTGCAGCCGTTATCTGGGGCGTGCTGCTCGGAACGCTTCTTGTCGTGCTTCTGCTTTTAAAATAGATTTATGCTATCTCTGCTGCTGCGCCCGCTGGAAAAGCGGCAGATACCCCATTGGAACCTCAAGTATGAGCGCGGCAATTGCTGTGCCAAAGACGGCACCATACGCCATACCCCAGCGTCCCCGTGCGCGGCTCCACGACCCATCGGTGTTCTGGGTGGAAAGCAGCCGTTTATAGGTTGTCGGATAATAAAGTTTCCACATCTCATCCCCCGCCTGCCAGCAAGCCTGCGCCAGATACAGGTTGCCATACCAAGGCCAACGAACGGCGTCCATAGCAGCCGCTCCACGGTTGAGGCACGACTTAATAGCCCGTTTCAGAACATCCAAACCCCATTGAAGTTGGACGCATTTTTTGGGGTCGTATACGCCGTAGGCGTTCATAACCGCAACTCCTGCGGCGGTGAGTGTGACAGTAGTTCTGCCACCGTGGATGCGGTAGCGGGTTCCCGCAGGGGTTGTGGAGTTTTTGATGTAGCGCTGTCCGCGGTCAATGACACGCTTGGGGACATGGATGCCTGCATCGCGGCAGGCGCGCAACGCCTGAACCTGCGTCACCGTAACAGAACCCTCGTCTCCTGAGCCGAAACCAGTATGCGCGGGGTAATAGTACCAGCCGCCTTCACGGGACTGTGAGCGCACCGTTATCCGAACCGCTTTCTGCAACGCCTTTTTGACCTGTTTGCGCTTCTCGGGTGGCATTGAACCGTAAGCCATCGCCAAAAAGAGTGTGGCGTAACCGTGCCCGTGCATCCGACACTGTCCGTCGTCAAAATAGCCCTGCGCGTCCTGGATTTTTAAGATGTACTCAACCAGTTTCTGGATTTGGGCACGGTATGGTCCGTGGTTGTAGTTTGAGCCGTATCCCAAAAACGCGAGCCCCGCCAGACCGGAAGACGCAAGTTGATAGTTTGAACCGAACGAGCCGTCGGCGTTTTGCTGTTTGGCGAGGAAATCAAGTGCGGCTTTGACCGCTTTGCGGGTCTGTGCTGTCACATCACCCCGCTGCTGGCTCCTTACATCCTGCACACAGATACCAACCATCAGTGCGACGAACAGAAATCCCAGCCACCGCATAACAAATCCCCTACTTCTTGCCTTTCAGCACCTTCTCATAATAGCGTTTGATGACCTTCTCAAACTTGTGGGGGTATTTTTCGGCGGCACCTGCGTCGGCGTCGCTCTTGCGTGAGCCGGGTAGGATAGGCGACCAGCCGCTACGCGCCGCGCGAGGGTCAAGATGAGGTCCTGTCGCATCATTCGGCAACTGCACCTTTTTCAGGAACGCCTTCGCGCGCTGAGAGCCAGGTTGCGCGTTCTGGGAACGGTTCGGGTCGCTCATCCGCCTCTGGCTCTGCTGCTGTTGCTGCTGTTGTTGCTGCTGTTGCTTTTGTTGTTGCTTTTGCTGCTGGGATTGACCCTGCCCCTGGTTCTGCATCCGCTCCTCTATTTTGCGTATTAAGTCGTTTAGCATCTTGATTATTTCCGCCTCTTTCCGCTGCGTCGTCTTGCCCACATCCTCTTTCGTCAAATAGCGTTCCACCACCTTCATCTTGCCGATTATCTGCTCAATCACATTCTTGCTTTCCGATTCTGTGGCGTCCTCACCGAATTCCTCCTTATGCTCCTTCTTCTTCTCCTCCCACGCGCGCTTCAACCAGTCCAACTCCTCCTGCATCAGGTCCTCGTCCTCTTTGGGGTTCTTCTTGCTTTCCTGCGCGAGGAGCGCCACCCCCACGAACAGAGCCGCCGCACACAAAAACCATCTCATCTTTATTCCTCCAAACTCCCTATATTAGACTCTCCTCCATCATCGCCGTTCATTATAGTTGCCTTTCATCACATTCTCATAATAGCGTCTGATGATTTTTTGGAACTTGAGCGGGAACTTCTCGGCGGCATCCGCGTCGCCGTCCTCATCAAGCCTGCCAGACAGCCTTGGTGTCCAGCCGCTGCGCGCCGCGCTCGGTCTTATAGAAACGCGCTCCTTCGGCAACGCCTCCTTCTTCAGGAACTTCTTTATCCGTTGAGCGCCAGGTCTGGCGTTGGTCAGACGATTGGGGTCAAGCAGGCGCGGAGAGGATGGAGCGCTTGGATTTGGAATCTTTTTGTTGGTGTGTGGGGTGGAGTGCTCATTGTTGTCACCATCTGATGGGGATGGAATCTTAAACCCTACAGGCGGTTTCTCTATCAGTTCGGTTAACATCCTGATTATTTCGGCTTCTTTTCGCTGGGTTCCTTTCCCCACATCTTCTTGCGCCAGATACCGCTCCACAGCCTTCATCTTGGCGAGTATCCGCCCAAACGCATCTGTGGTGTCGGCGGACTCCTCTTCGCGCTCCTTTTTGCTCTCTTCCCACGCTCGCTTAAGCCATTCCAGTTCCTCAAGCAAGCGCTCCATATCGCTCTTTTGCACCTTATTGGGCGTTTTCTTGCTCTCCTGTGCAACAAGAGCCGTGCCAGTCAATAGCACCGTTGCACACACAAGCCACCTCATTTTCTAACTCCGAACAGCATTATCTCCGCCGCGGCATCCTCTGCCGTTGCCGTGCCCGCTTCTTCAACTCCTCATACATCTTCTCACTCAACTCGCGTGTGAGGCTTTGTTTGAAGAGCAACCGCCGCATAAGTCTTTTCTGTATCAGATTCATACGCCCTTTCTGAACTTTCAGCGCCTCATACAGACGGACGGTTCTTTGATAAACCTCTTTCTCCATATTGCGCAGCATCTTCAGTTCGGCGACAGGTGGAACAAGAGGCGGTTTTTTGCCACCGCCGCCGCCAGGACGCTGACCGCCAGGACGCCGACGCTTCTTCGCCTGATACTCCCGACGCAGCGATTTCGCCAACTCCTCCAGCGTCTTCAGTATCTCATACTCCACAGACTGCGTATAGGCGCCTGTGTCGTAAGAGTTCAGCAACTCCGACACCTCCTTCATATCGTGAATCGCCGAACGCAACCGCCCCGGATATACCACCGCGCTCTCCTTCTCCATCAGAGCCACCAATTTCTGCGCACGCTTGGCGAGGTTGTCCTGTTCATCGCTCAACTCAATGCAGCGGCGTCTGTCGGCACGCTTCCACTCATCACGCCTTTTGTCTAACTTCTCCGTCTCCTCGTTTATGTTCCGTTGAACCTTTATCATTTCCTCCAACTCCTCCGCCAACTGCAGCAACTTCTGCAACTGGTCCTGATGCTGCAGTTGGTTGAGGCGGTTCTGCAACTGCTGCAATGCTTGGTCAAGCCTGTCAAGGGCGTCACGCTGCGCTTGCCGCGCTCCCTGATTGTCTCCCTGCTTCATTGAAGAACCCGCAGAACGCATTGAACGCGACGCACGACCCATATTCGCCTTCGCGCTTCTACCCGCCTTGGAGTTTGACGGCACCTGTTTCTGCGCCTGCTTTGTCTCCTCCGCCAACCGCTTCTGCTTCACCGCCAAATCTTCAAGCCTTTTCTTCACATCCTTCGCCATCTTCTCAAGCCGCTCTTTTTCTGCCGTCAGCGCCTTCTTGGCTTCGTCCAGTCTTTGTTTGGCTTCTGCTTGAGACGATTTTGCTTTTGATGACTGGGCACCCTCGCGCTGGAAGTGTTCAGCCGCTTTGTTCATCGCTGACGCCGCCTTATCCAGCGCTTTCTGCGCCTGACCAACCTTGCTGGAAGACGGCGAATTCTTGGACATCTGTCCGACTTTCTGACCGACCGATGATGTCTTGTTGGCGAGGGCTTGCTGGTTCGCCGCCGCTTTTTTGCCCGGCTTCCCCTGCGGACCCTTCGCCAATGCCTGCTGCGCCTGCTTCACCGCTTTTGCGGCTTCCTTCAGCGCCTGCTGCGCCGACTTCTGGTTCTGCGCCGCCGACTTCTGGTTCCCAGCCGCCGCCGCTGAACGCGCACCCCTCATCGCCCCCCGTGCACGCTCCGTCGCCTCCCGCGCCTTCTTCATCGCACCACGCGCTTCCTTGCTCGGCAACTTGTCTATCATATCCGCCGCCTTGCGCGCCAACTCCCCCGCCTTCTCCGTCAACTCATCCTGTGCCTTCAACGCCTTACCCAACTCGCTCCTTGAGCCGCTCTGCAACGCCTTCGCTGTTGCTTTGGCAACTCTGCCTTGCGCATCCGCCATTTGCGCCAACGCCTTCGCCAAATCCGACAGCGCCTGACCCAAACTCTTCTGCATCACAGACGGCGTCTTGGTGGGGTCCTTCATCAGTTCCCGTTGCGCCTGCGACAACTTGTCCACCGCCCGCAACGCCTCAGCCACATCCTTCATCTTCTGCTTTAAGTTCTCCAGTTCCTTCAACGCCTTCATAAGGTCGCTCTGTTTCTGCTTCAACTCACTCACCTTGTTTATCGCGTTGCGCAGTTTCTCAATCTCCTCGCGTCGTTTAGCGTCGTCTTTGCGTCCCGCCAGTATCGCCAGCAATGTGTCAAACTTCTTGAGGAGGTCTTCGCGTTTGGCAAGCGCTTGGGCGAACTTTTTGTCCCGCACAAGCCGCGCCAACTCCTCCATATCCGCCAGCATCAGTTTCTCGTATATAAACTTGGCGGCGTCACGCAAACGCTGCGCCTCCTCAGGGCTCTTCTTCTCCACCTGCTTGGCTTTCTGCTCGCAGAGTCGCGCCAACTCTTCCAATCGCCTCTTCAACTCTTTCTGCCTTGCCGCCAGCGCAGGTTCATCTTCCTGCGCAAACAGTGCAAATCCAAACAGCACCACAACCAGACCGACTAATAGCCGCATCTTCAACCCTCCAATTCGCATTCTTTCCCGCCACTTATACCTTCTGGGACTCTTAAGTGTTTGACTTTGCGGGTGGGGGCAACAAAAAAAGCGGGCGATGGGATTCGAACCCACGACCCTCACCTTGGCAAGGTGATGCTCTACCGCTGAGCCACGCCCGCTTCATAATTTATTATTAGCCGCCCAATCCATTCTGTCAAGTCTTTTCCTGCCCTCATCCTACCCTTTCTGCCCCCACGCAATTCCATATTAACCTTCCACACTTCCCGCATAAGACGATAATATTGCAGGGTGTTTGCCGCAACCTGATGGAGCCTGCGCTTAAATGTTCACCCATGCAAGAGCCGACCTTCACTGCCACACCACCGCATCAGACGGTGACCACAGCCCCGCTTCTGTTGTGCGCCTCGCAAAAGAAGCAGGTCTTGCCGCAATTGCTGTAACAGACCACGACACAACCGCTGGATTGGATGAGGCGTTGAAGGCGGGTCTTGAACACCAAATTGAGGTTGTGCCGGGCATTGAGGCGAAATGTGAGTTGGACGGCTACGGTGCGGAGGTTCTGGGATATTTTGTTGACCCGCATCATAGGGCGATGGTGGAGCAGCGTAGGGATTTGACGAGGCGGAGATATGAGCGGATTGAGGGGATGGTTGAGCGTCTGCGGCGGGTGGGTGTTGTGGTGCGACTTGAGGATGTGGAGGGGCTGGCGTGCGGCGCGCCGCTTGGAAGACCCCATCTCGCCGCCGCACTTGTTAAGGCGGGTTATGCCGCCACACTTGATGAGGCGTTTGTTAAGTTCTTGTATCGTGGCAGACCTGCGTATCTGCCGATTCGCAAGCCGTCGGCGGAGGTAGTTGTTCGCCGCATTTATGAAGCAGGCGGTGTGGCGGTTCTGGCGCATCCGGGGTGTCTTATCACCTGCCCCGATATAGAGGCGTTCATCCGCGCTTTCGTGGAGGTAGGCATTGAAGGGCTTGAGGTCTGGTATCCATATGGTCTTGGAGGCAGACGGGTTCGGGATGAGGCAAAGGACGAACAGGCTTTCTGTGCGCGTATGGAGCGTTTGGCGGATGAGTTGGGATTATTGAAGACAGGTGGTTCTGATTTTCATTCATTGAGTCGTTTTGCGCCGCTTGGTGCCGCCACCTGCCCTTACAACACCCTCCTTGCCCTCAAGGAACGCTGCCCCCATTGAACCAGCGCCTGAAGACAGGATTTCGGTGTAAGTTATAGATCTGGACTGTCTTCTGACACACTGCCTGCTGACGGTTATGAGGGCAAAGATGGCGGATGAGGTTGCAGAGGAAGTGGAGAGCGGAGGGATTGAAGTTTGCAGCGCGTGCTATGTTGAAATGGGCCGAGAAGATTTCCGCCATCTCTATTTCTGTTGGTGGCACGGTTCTGAAGCGCGCAGCGTATTTCTGTGACCCTGCTAAGATGTGCCTTAGGCGTTCTTTTGCATCGCGCCGCCTAGCCCGCGTTGTCGCGTTATCGCTCCATCCCGTGGCACCCGGTGCATAGTGGGACCGGCAGGCGTTGTGGATACATTCTGCATCGGCAAGAATCCACGCTTCTATTTCGGGTTCGGCAACCGAGACCGAGATGTTGATGCCGGGACATTTCTGCCTAAGGTGTTGAGCAACGCGTCTTTTCTCCTCAGGTCCACAGTTTTTGAAGTCCGAATCGCGCAGAACGATGACCGCACCACAACCTGTGTGCTGGAGTATTCTTATGGCTTTGACATATCCGGAGAGATGTTTGCCACTTGCCTGCTGCAGTTTGCAGGGTAGCAGTGCACTGTTAACCTGCTTAGCAAGCCTTGCGAGCCAGGCGATGACGGCAGCCACATAGATTCTGTCAGATGCGCCTTCAACTACCAGACCCACCAAAAGGCAACTCCTTCTGCCTCTGGAGCATATCACGCAGCCAGAGTTCGTCCAGCGAGAACTCTTCCAGAAACTTGTCTATGTGCTCAACATCTTTTGGGTAGAAGGTTTGTGTAAGTCCCCTCACCTTTTCAAAGAGGATAAGTTCTTCGGGTTTGCAGGCTTTAACCACGATGGGGCTGTGTGTTGTGACAAGCACGACCCTGTTGCGAGCCGCTTGACGGAAAAAGTCCACCACACGCTCCAGGACTTTGGGGTGTAGCGCCTTTTCCGGCTCTTCTATGACAACAAGTCCCGAGCGACGCGGATGGAGAAGCACCCCCAGTATGCACAACAACCTTACCGTTCCATCGGACACCTGTTCCGGAACAAAACGCGCTTTCACTCCCTTCTCCTTTATCGTGAAAATATATGTTCCGTCCTTCTGCCTCTCAACGCTCCAGTCCTCAAAGCCGGGAACAAACTCCTTCATCAACGATTTCAACCTCTCCCTGACATCCTGCCTAGTGCCCTTCTCTATTTCCTGCAAAAGGAGGGGAAGTCCATAGCCGCTTTCTGATAGTTGTTCGTTCGCTCGCGCCGGATGCCTTGCCTCAGAAGGTGCAGGGTCAATAAATGTCCA
>CAZPBO010000004.1:11205-23133 GCA_964584815.1 uncultured Planctomycetota bacterium | reverse complement strand
TGCACAAAGTTGCTCTTACCAGAACCGTTGGGTCCCGCTATCACCTGCAATCCTGATAGTTTGATTCTGAAGTCGCGGAATGTCTTGAAGTTGTCAAGGT
The DNA here is from genome assembly GCA_964584815.1 of uncultured Planctomycetota bacterium. Taxonomy (GTDB): domain Bacteria; phylum Planctomycetota; class SKW154; order SKW154; family SKW154; genus CAZPBO01. Next base: position 23,033 of record CAZPBO010000004.1, on the reverse strand, counting down.
ATATCTCTATCAAACCACGCCTCCAATTCCGCCATTAATTGTATAGTAACGCTCGCGTCCTGCAACGATATTGTATTCTCTGGATAATGGACAAAACGGTTTTGGGTTTGGGATATGGCGGTGCTTCTGTATCATAAGACGCCAATGCGAACGCGTTAGGAGGGGTGTTATGAAGATAGGTGTTCTGGCAAAACGGGTGCCTGATACGGAAGCGCGTATAAGCATCGGCGCTGACGGCAAGACCATTGACGAATCAGGTATTGAGTTCATCATCAGTCCGTATGATGAGATAGCGGTTGAGGTGGCGCTGCAGTTGAAAGAGAAGCACGGCGGCGAGGTCGTGGTCGTCTGCTACGGACCAAAAGAAGCCGCAACGGTTGTGCGTAAGGCGCTGGCTATGGGTGCCGACCGCGCCGTCCTCATCACAGAATCCACAAAAGAGCACGAACCCGCACAAACCGCAAAAGTGCTTTCTTCCGTCCTCAAAGAGGAGAACTTTGACCTGATTCTTGCGGGACGGCAGGCGATTGACGACGACTCCGCCCAAGTCGGTCCTATGCTTTCTGAACTGCTTGAACTGCCCTGCGTGACGGATGCGTCAAAACTTGAGGTTGACCCAGCCGCCAAGAAAGCGGTCGTCCACAAAGAGATAGAAGGCGGCGAGGAGACCGTTGAGGTGCCTATCCCTGCTATTATCACCTGCCAGAAAGGATTAGCCGAGCCGCGTCTGCCTTCCCTTAAGGGCATTATGATGGCGAAACGCAAACCGCTGAAAGAGACCCAGCCCGCAGAGGAACCTGAAGTGCTCGCGAAGGTTGTGAAGATGGAATACCCACCCAAGCGTCCACCCGGACGCATCATCGGTGAAGGAACCGACGCCGTTGGCGAACTTGTTCGTCTGCTCAAAGAAGAGGCGAAGATTCTTTAAGGAGGCATAAGATGGCGGTTATAGGATATGTTGAGTGGCGTGGTGGTGAGTTCAGGAAAAGCGCATACGAGGTGGTGAGTCAGGCGAAGCGGTTGGCAAAGGAGTTGGGAACCGATGCGGTGGCGGTGCTGATAGGTAAGGGTGTTCGCGAAAAAGCCGCCGACTTTGCCGCTTATGGTGCAGACCGTGTTCTTGTTGCCGATTCGGAGCAGTTTGAGCATTTTGTGCCGGATGTGTATGCGCGTCTGCTTGAGCAGGCGGTGCAGCAGACAGGCGCGCGGTTTGTGCTGCTTGCCCACACCACTCTGGGGCGCGACCTCGCACCGCGTCTTGCCGCACGCCTCTCCGCTCCCGATGTCTCCGACATCATATCTATGAACTGGCAGAGCGACCATTTGGAGGTGCTGCGCCCGGTGTATGCGGGCAAAGTCCGCGTCACCGTCGCCATCGGCAAAGAACCCGCCGTTGTTACGCTGCGCCCCAAGATGTTTGAGGCGGACAACACATTAAGCGGCGCAGGAAATGTGGAAGACCTCAAAGCCGAAATTGACTTTGACAAGGTGCTCTACAAGGTGAAGGAACTGAAGAAGACCGCCGCAGGCAAAATGGACCTCACCGAGGCTGACATCATAGTCTCGGGCGGTCGCGGAATGAAAGGACCCGAAAACTTCAAGATACTTGAGGAGTTGGCGGAGTTGCTGGGCGGAGTGGTAGGTGCAAGCCGCGCGGTGGTTGACGCCGGCTGGCGACCACACTCCGACCAAGTCGGACAAACCGGCAAAACCGTCTCGCCCACACTATATATCGCCTGCGGAATCTCTGGCGCTATTCAGCATCTTGCAGGTATGTCAAGCAGCAAATATATCGTGGCGATAAACAAGGACCCCGAAGCGCCGATATTCCAGGTGGCAAACTACGGCATAGTGGGTGATTTGTTTGAGGTGGTGCCGGCACTGACGGAAGCGCTGCGCAAAGAACTCGGCAAATAGCGCCGTCATTTGATCTTGGGCGAGAGAACCCTGAACGCACGCGCAAGCGCAGGGTTAAGGCGCTCTGTGCCAAGGCGCTTTATGATTTCTGCCGCCACAACAGGCGGAAGACGCAGAATGTTGCGCAGCAGCCAGTTGCGCTGCTTCTGTGTCAGTCCCTCAAGCAGCGCCGGAACTGAGACATCCAGCGGGTCGGGCGGCATTTTCACCCCTGCCTCCGCATAAATGGCACGCAGCACATCCATTGGCCAGTAACTGCGCCACCTGTTCCGCCTGAGGTTTGCCGCGTCCTCAACAAGCCGCTGACAGCACCGCCAGCGCCGCTGTGCGTCCAGAAACCCCGCAAGCACAAGCAGCCGTAGAAGCGCTTCTTCACCCAGTTCGGCATATTTTTCCATCATGGCGTCAAACAGCAGGCGCACGACTTTCTCCTTTAGGTTCCGCGGCAGACGCGCCGCCAACTGCAGCACCGCCCTGTCAAGATATATCCAGCGCCTGAACCAGTGCGGACGCCGCTTGTTGTCCAGCACCATAACCTGCGGGTTTTCCCTAAACAGCGCCACCAGCCGGCACACCGCCCCCAGCAGTTGTTCACATTCCGCCGTTTGCCCCCACCGGTAAAGATGTGTCGCCTCCTTGTAGGCTTCCCACTCCTTCAGGTTGACCTTCACTTCCTGCAGCGCGTCGCCGCCGCGATGCTCTGTCTTTGCCATCCGCAGAAGCGCCTCAATTATGGCTTCCTGCACGGGCTTTGGTCTTCCCTTAAGCAGGGAGAGCAACTGCTCCCAGCGCGGCGCAAACCACGGCGTGGTCACCAGTATGTTGAGTGCCGCCTCCACAACCCAGTCCACTCGCCCCCTCAAAGCGCTTACCACTGCGTTTGTCAACCCCCTGTTTGGCGGCGGTATTAACTGGCAGATTATCATGTAACGCCCGTTGGCAAGATACGACAAATACCGCAGCAGGTCGGCATCATCCGCGTCAGCGAAGAGCCGCTTTCCAACACGCCGCAGGTAAGGGTTGAAATCGCTTGGCGTGAGCCAGCGCATCAGTTTTTTGCGCACATGCTCGGGCAACTCGTCGCGGCACAGCAGCGCATATCGCAGCCACCAGACCGGATGCCATCCTCCCTTTACACAGACGAACTCTGCAAGAGCCGCTGCGTCTTCTGCTGGCAGCCTTTTCAGCACCCATAGAAGGCGCTCCATCTCGTCAAGATATTCGTCGGAGCGTTCGTTCTTGACCGACTGCCGCAGGCGCACGAAGTGGCGCAGCAGCCGCAGCACCGCATCCTGCGGTGCGTGTTCGCCCAGACGCTCAAGAATCCAGGCGAGTCGTCGGGGGTTGGCTGATGGCGGATATGTGGCAACAATGCGTGCCACCTCGGCGCGGCAGCGCTCATGGAACGCCGCAGACTCAAGCGCCCATAAAAGACGCGCGGGCTGTTTACCCCTAATCAACCGCAGCACCCGCACCGCAAGCGGCGCTTCCGGATGCACCCTGTCATGCTCAAGCGCCAGCGCCACCGCCGCACCTAAATCCACCTCCGCCACACGCTTAAGCGACTCCCACCCAAGACGCCGCCCCAGCACCGAAAAATCATCATACCACACCGCAGGACGCTTCCGTCCCGTCGCCGCAAGACGCGCAAACTCAACCGCCAACTCCGCCACCACACCCTCATCCACGCCAGACCGCACAACGCGCATCAGATAACCGCGCAGGTCGCCGCATCCCTCCGGCGCCTCCTTAAGGTTCTTCAGGAATGCAAGCAGTTTGCGGACCTGCTCTACAGTTGCGGCGGGATATGAAAGAGGCGGGAAACCTTCAAGGGTGTCCTCCTGCGGCGGTGCCATCTTTTCTGCCTCATCAAGCAGGCGGTTGATGAGGTTTTTCTGTTTTTCGGCGTTGCCTGTGGCAACAAGCGCCATGGCAAGGAGCGCCTTTTTGTGCCGCGTGTCCGCCGCGCTGGCAAGATACTCAACCGCCTTCTTCCCCAGCCGCCCTTTCACTGCCGCCCTCACCATAGCGAGCCCCCTCGCCCAGTCAAAGTCCAACTCAGAGACCGCATCACGGGCAATCCGCCGCAGCGCCTTATCACGCACATCCGCCGGCAGTATCTCCCTGACCTTCAGATAATAGTCAAAATCAACCCCCCAGATACCCGCCGCGTAGGCAAACGCTTCAGGGTCGGCTATCTGCCGTTTCTCTATGATGCTGTTGACAGAGCCTGCCAGAGGACTGTCTGCGTCTTTGGGCAGGTGCGGCAGCAGTTCTGTTATGCTCTTTTCGGGGCAGAAATTGAGCGCCCGCAGGAAGGCTCTTCTCTGAACCCCGCTGCAGGATTCCTTAAGCACCACAGGCAGCAGGATTTTTGCGATGCGGTCGGCGGTGTCGGGGGCGAGTTTGTCGGCGAGCAGCGCCAGAGCAACGGCAGACCCGACACCCTGCTGCCTGCGCCATGCCTGACGCACCGCCTCTTGCACAAAACCCGGCGCCTTAAGGCGCCCGCATCCATAAAGCAGCACCAGCGCATGGAGCGCCTGCTGCCTCTGCGGTCCCGCGACCAACTCCACAATGCGGCGCGCTATGTGCTCATCACCCCGTCCCGCCGCGCTAACCGCCACCAATGCACTTTCAGGTATCCCGTGCTTGGTCACCGTCTCAACAAGCAGACTGCGGAACCGCTTTGTGGGAAGGGTACGGGCAAGAAACGCCGCTGACAGCACCGCCACAACTCTGTCCCTGCTCTTCATCCATTTAAGCGCATGCGGCAGAAGCCACGCGTGGAACCCCCGCACCGCCTTCCTCAGCATCTCTATCTTCTTCTGTCTGTTCGCATTTTCCGCTTCTGCGTCCAGTTCGGTAAACGGCTTTGTCTGCCAGCCTGATGCAACACCCACAGAAAGCAGAAGCAGGCAAACGACACGCATCACAGACAGCGCGACAAGGAGCGCAATAAGGCGCATCGCTGACCTCCTTTTGGCGATTCTGCGCTGATTATACCCTCAAAACAGATGTGAAATTGCGGGTTTTGGTGTATTCGCAGCGCTCCCCGTTTAGCCGCCTCGCCTCGCAAGGCGGTCCCTCTTCCCTCCGCGTGGAACAAAATTTTACCGCGTTGCAGGCAACGCGGCTAAGGATTTATGGTTGATATTCATAGGCGCCGATGTCTACGATTGGGACGAAGTTACCATCACCGTCGACTATGCGTGGGTTGCCGTCCAAATCCGTCGTCACGCCCGCCGGCACAAAATTGTTGCTCCCCTTCTCAATACACGGCGATGTTGCCTGCAGACGATAATTTCCGTTGCCCGGGTCCACGAACAGAGGGTCGTCGTGTATGCAGTTGTTTTCCCCTATGTTGCTCGTTATGCCGCCGTACCCCGTGTTGTCGACGCAGCAATTATACAATATGCAGTCAGAACTTGTATCGGCTACATAAATTTCGTTGCCACTGCTGCTTGCGGAGTTGCCCCATAAGATGCAATTGTTCAAACTCGGACTGCTGGAGAAGCAGTAAATCGCGCCGCCATCATCCGCGCTGTTGCCGCTGAATGTGCAGTTGGTGATGTACGGATGGCTGAAAACGCAGAGAATCGCGCCGCCACGGGAGTTCGCGCTGTTGCCGCTGAAGAGGCAGTTGGTGATACTCGGACTGCCGGAGTTTCCGTAGTAAATCGCGCCGCCATCATCCGCACTGTTGCCGCTGAATGTGCAGTTGGTGATGCTCGGACCGTTGATGGTGCTGAAGCAGTAAATCGCGCCGCCCCTATCAGCCGCCGAGTTGCCGCTGAATGTGCAGTTGGTTATGCTCGGCCTGCTGGAGTTCTCGCACAAAATAGCCCCTCCCGCGTTATCGGGATATGAAGCACCATCCTTTTTGCCGTTTTTGATGGTGAAGTTGTCTATAACAGAATCGCTTGTCTCGCCTGAACCAAAGTAGAACGCCCTGCCGCTGCTCTGACAATCTATCACAGGACGGGTCAGACCGCCTGAATGGTAATCCACGCCTTTCAAGTGGACCTTTTTCCCGTTAAAGTTCAGGTTTGTCTCGTTGTATGTTGCGTCAGCAACGAATATTGTGGCGCCGTCCGTCGCCTCGCTTAAAGCCTTCCCTATCGTTGCAAACGCGTCACCCCAACTGGCGCCCCCGTTGAAATCACTTCCACTGACCGCGTCCACATACCATACAGACGGCTTGACCGTTAAGTCAAACATCTTGCTCGTCGACTGGAGTCCGTCGTCCACCGTGACTGTGAAATTGTATGTGCCGACAGAACCCGCAGGCGGTGTGCCGCTCAAATCCCCTGTTGTCGCATCAATAGAAAGCCACGCCGGCTGCCCGCTTACACTCCAGTTGTAGTTGCTCGGATTTCCGCCTGTAGCCTGCACCTGGCAACTGTAAGCAATCCCTTCTGCTGCATCACGCAAGGAAGTTGTGGTTATCTGCAACTGTGCGTAGACGGTCAAGGTGAGGTTTGCCGTGGCGGTCTGGATACCGTCCGTCACCTCGAATTGGAGCGGATAATCCCCCCACGTTCCTGCCGCTATATCGCCGCTTATCGTCGCAGTGGCGGCGTTCCAATTCAAGTTGGACGGCGGTGTTCCCGATGTTATGCTCCAGGTATATGTGCCGGTTCCGCCTGTCGCCTGCAACTGCACGCTGTAGCCCGTCTGCCCTTCATACCCCTCGTCCAAACTCATTGTTGTTATCTGCAACTGCGGCCAGACTGTGATGCTCAAATCCGCCTGAACGGTCTGCGCGCCGTCTGTCACCTGCACGGTGATGTCGTAGACGCCGCCGGTGCCACCCTGCGAAGCGGTGGCCGCCACGTCTCCGCCTATCGTGTCGCCTGAAAGCGACAGATTCGGCGGCGGACCGCCGGAGACGATGGACCATGTATATGTGCCTGCGCCGCCGGTTGCGGTCAGTTGCGCCGAATACCCCGTCTGACCGTCGTATGCGTCCGGCAGTCCCGCTGTTGTTATCTGCAACTGCGCGTGGACGGTTAAGGTGGGGTTTACTGCGGCGGTCTGGATGCCGTCCGTCACTTCAACCGTGATCTGATAAAAACCTGCGGTTCCGCTCGCTATGTCACCGCCGATTGTGTCGCCGACAAGATTCAAGTTGCTCGGGAGTGCTCCCGTTACAGACCAGGTGTATGAGCCGGTTCCGCCTGTCGCCTGCAGCTGCACGCTGTAGCCCGTCTGCCCCTCGTAACCGTTCGGCAGAGATGTCGTCGTTATCTGTAACGGCACATGGACCGCGATGCTCAAATTCGCCTGCACCGTTTGAACACCGTCTGCCACCTGAACCGTGAAGCCGTACGGTGATTTGGTGGAAGCGTTGGACGCAATATCGCCGCTTATCAGGCCTGATGAGTCAAAATTGAGATACGGCGGCAGAGAACCCGATACTATACTCCAAGTGTATGTGCCTGTGCCGCCTGTTGCGGTCAGTTGCGCCGAATACCCTGTCTGCCCGTCGTAAGCGTCCGGCAGGTTCGTTGCTGTTATCTGCAACGGCGCCCGGACCGTGATGCTCAAGTTGACTGTTGCAGTCTGAAAGCCGTCTGTGACGGTCACCGTGACGGTGTAGGGCGAGTTGTTTGAGGCGCCTGATGACGGGGTGCCGCTTATCTCACCCGTTGAGAGGTCTATGTCCAGACCGTTTGGGAGACCGCTGGCGCTCCATTGGTAATCGGTGGGTTTGCCGCCTGTGGCGGTAACGGTGCAACTGTAGGGTGCGCCTTCCACCGCGTCTGGCAGGCTCGTTGTGGTTATCTGCAGCACCCTTTCTGGGATTAGGGTTAGGGAGTGCTTGTCTTTGCAGCCGAGCAGCGGCAGCATCGCCACGGCGAGCAGGGCAACCCCAAGACACACAGCAGACGCTTTACGCATCACATTATCTCCTAACGCGAACCAAAATTCTTTTAACGACAAGGCTCGCAAAGCAAGGAATGCGAATACGAGGTCTTACGGGTGGGGCTCAAGACCGGGCATTCACAAACCGAGTTTTCCAAGCCCACAAAAACAATGGGAAACACAGGCAACATAATGACCTTATGCATTTCATAATCAAGAGTTTTAGGGGGATGTTTTCAGGCTTTTTCTGTGGAGTTGGCGATTCTTTTTGAGCCAGTTGAGCCATGCGTCGTAGTCGGCGCCGAAGGGCTGTCTTGTGATTGCCTCAAGGGCACTAGCGGCGGCGAAGACCACCTCCTTGTCCTCGGCTGTGAGGCAGCGCACAAGATGCACAACGGCACTCTTTGCGCGCAGTTTCCCCAGCGCCTCTATGGCAGCGATGCGCAGACCCTTTTCGCGTTCAGAAAGGACGCCGACAAGTGCGCTTTCTGCACCGTCAAGACCCTGTCTCGCCAGCGCATCTATAACTGCATATTTGAGGTTGATGTCATCGCTATTCTGCAGCATCTCAATCAGCGCATTCTGTGCTTTTTTGTTTTTGATTTTGGCGAGGACTGGTGCCGCCCTCAAGCGCTCCGAATCGTCTGTGTCGCTCCTTTTGAGGAAGGCGAGGATATGGGGGAGAACCGGGGTCGGGTCTGTTTTGGCAAGAGCGGTGAGGGCGGCGTAGTGGAAGGAGCAGTCTTCGTGTTGGAGCAGGGCGATGATGCGGGGGAGGATTTGTGGTGTGGCGAGTTGTCCCAGTGCTGCCGAGAGATGCGCCTGTTCTGGGGAGAGGCTTTTTGCCTTGAGGAGTCGCTTGAGGAGCGGTTCTGCGGCCGATTTTGCGTTCATTTTGGCGAGCATTTCTGCGGCGGCGATGCGGATTTCCTCGTCGTCTGCCTCCAGCGCGTTGATGAGCGCCTTCACCACGACCTTTCTGTCTATGTTGAGCAGGGCGCGTTCGGCTTCATCACGGGAGAAAACGTGTGTCAGAACGGGTATTATGTGCGGCACGGCCTCTTTTGCGCGCAGTTTGCCCAGCGCCTCTACCGCCTCCTCGCGCACATGGCGGTTGGGGTCGTCGTTAACAACCTTTATCAGCGCCTCAACAGCCACCTTTGTGCCCAGCCACCCCAGCGCTTTCGCAAGAGCCTGTCTTTTCAGTCTGGTTTTGTCCTTCTTCTCCTCCTCCTCCTCCTCGTATCCGCCGCCTGTTGGGTGCTTTTTTGCCCGCTCTGTGTAGGCGAGCAGGCGTTCCGCCAGCGGCTTCACCGCCCGCACATCGCCTATCAACCCCAGCGCATAAATCAGCGAGGATTCAAGGTCAGGGTCGGTCTTGAGCATCTTGAGCAACCGCCCCACAAATTGCTTTGCTTTGAGCCAGCCGAGCGCCCCCACAGCCTCATACCGCACCCTTATGTCGGGGTCGTCCAGCAACTTCGCAATTTGTGGTATCGCCTCGGTCGCGTTGATGGAGGCAAGCGCCATCACGGCAAAATAGCGCCATTCGGGGTTGTCGCTTTTAAGCATCTGAAGCAACCCTTTCAGCATCCATTTTTTGTGTTTGGGGCAGAGGAAGCGCGCGATTTCTATGCGGTAGTCGTAACAGATGATGTCGGGTTTTTTGAGGAGTTGGAGCAGGGCGGTGCAGGCGCGTTTTGTGCCGATTTTCATAAGGCATCTTGCCAGAGCCACGCGGGGGCAGTCGCAGGAGAATTTTTCCTTCTGCCGGATGAGGCGGTATATGGGCTCGACCGCCTCTTCTGCACCCAGTTCCGCCAGTATCTCCGCCGCATCCATCTCTGCGTGGAACCCACCCGATTTCAGCGCCGCAAGCAGAAGCGGCAGATGCTTCCTGTCCCGCAGAATCGCGGCCGCCTCATGAGGCTCGCAGGGCAGCGAATAGTCCCGCTTCAGCGCAAGAATCAGCAGTTCTTTGCGCTTTTCGGGCTGCAGGTTCCACAACGCATAAAGCGCTTTCTCCTTTGATTCAACAACAAAGCCGTCACTTCTAATCACGCGCCATAAGGCGGGGATTGCCTCCTTTGCTTTGCGCTTCAGCAGCGCCTCCACAGCAATCTCCTGCACATCCGAATGCGGGTCGTTCAGCGCGGCAATCAGCGCACGCGTTGCGGTCTCTGTCTCTATGGCAGACAGCGCCTCTGCCGCCGCGCGGCGCACATCCACCGTTTCAGACTTCAAAAACGCCTCAAGCAGACCAACGCCTGTCACAAGCCGCCATCTGCCTATCCTGTATGCCAGTTTTTCATGGTCGTTTGGGTCTGCGGAGTTGAGGAGTTGTGCTGCGTCGGGGAAGCGCCGCAGAAGCGCAGGTGGGGCAGGCAGATTAGGCGGACCGCAGAGTTCCTGCAGCACATACCGCACCTGCACATCCCTGCAGGTTTTAAGATGGAACCGCAGAGACTCTATCAGTTGCGGAAATTGCTCGCTCCAGCGCATATGTTTAAGCAGATTTTTGAGTTCTTTTTCTGCGCTCTGGCGTTTCGTCCAGTCCTCCGATGCCAACTTTTTGACAAGACGCTCTATCCGTTGAGGCGGCGCTTCCTGTGCGGCAAGTGGCACAACAAGGAAAGCCGTGAGGCACAGAGACAGGCGCATTGTCGGTTTCCCATATTACGCAGTAATTTTACCTGTGGGCGGCTCATTTCTTCTGCTTTTGTTTGAGGGGAAGTTTGAGGATGACTGGCGGATAGGTGGCACGCGACAGAGCCAGAAGGGCAAAGCAGGTGTTGACTGCGGCGGGGATGCGGGTTGATTTTCTGTCTTCATACCAGGAACCGTCTTTGCGCTGCAGTCGTAGGAGTTGGCGGATGAGCGGTTTGAGCCACTCTTTTGTGGAGAGTTTTTCAAGGAGTGCGAGGCGGCAGGCGCGTTGCAGCGAGAACAGCCAATGGATGTGGTATTCGCGGCTGCGACGGAAGGGGTCGGAGGAGAAGCGGAGGTTGCGTGCAAGGAAAGCGAACCCATCGCGAATTGCCTTGTTGATTTTCTTTTTGTTTTTGCGGAACCAGTTGGTTTCCTCAAGACGGATTTTGCATCCGATGAGCGCGGCGAGGGCGCCGGCGGTGTTGGAGCCTGTTGGTCTGTGTAGGGAGCCGTGGCGAGCCAGTCCGCGGTATGTCCATCCGCGTGCGCGGACGGTGACTTTCGGCGGAGGCGGGATGGACTGTTCGGCGAGCAACTTCAACGCGCTTGCGCGTCCCTTTTTCTCATACACTTGCCACATTCTGTGCTCTCTTTTGCGAAGTGTTCTATATGTTGTGTCGGCGAGCGGAATGGGGAAGCGCTTGGCGCGGGCGCCGCGTCTGCACTGCCTCTCCATCAGCCACTCCGCCGTCTTCTGGAAAACGGCATTGGGCACAGGCACGCCCACTCGCGCTAATGTGTAGAGCGCGCAGATGGCGTATTCTGTGTTGGATGCGTCGCCGCCGACGAAGTTGGGGTCGCGCTTCGGGGAGGGGGGCTCATCGCGCCGTTCGGATGTGTATGTCCACGCGCCGTTTGGGAGTTGAGTGTCAACGAGCCAGCGTGCGGCTTTGCGCGCCAAGAATTGGTAGTCGTCAGGCAGCGCCCGCCACGCAAGAAGAAGTCTCTTGTTTATCCGCTCGTGTTTCTGCATAAGTTGCGGGTTTGCCCGTGCCGCGAACGCCACCACCGCCTCTATTATGCAGGCGGCGTTGTATGTGTAGCCGAAGTCGGGATAGCGCTCGGTGCCGAAACGCGAAAGCAGGTATTTGAATCCATTGACGAAGGCGGGGGAGTTTGGGGGCTCACCTGCCGCTGCGAGCGCCCACAACGCCAGCGCCGTGCAACCTTCCTTGTATATCGGCGCCTTGGGCATCAGGTTGAAACTCCCATCCGGCGCCTGCAGTTTCTTCAGATACTCCCTTCCCCGCTTTAAGGCTTCTTCAAGACGCTTGTTTGGCTTATCCGCCGCCACCACACCAGCAACAAGCACAAACGCTGCAACTACCCGCATC
>CAZPBO010000004.1:0-11105 GCA_964584815.1 uncultured Planctomycetota bacterium | reverse complement strand
CTTATCCGCCGCCACCACACCAGCAACAAGCACAAACGCTGCAACTACCCGCATCATCGCATTCCTATCCGCTTAAATATTATGTCTTTGTCGGGGTTGTGGCAAGGGCAAATCCTGCGGGCGGCTTGTGGGCAGCAAGAAACTGCGTTATAATTTGGAGGCGTTTTGGAGGGGATGGGATGCTGGAGGAGGTAGCGGCAGCGTTGCGGCGTAACAATTTCGCCGTTCATATTGCTGCAGACAGAAAGGAGGCGTTGCAGAAGGCGCTTTCACTGATTCCTGAAGGGGCGACAGTGGGTTTGGGCGGCTCGGTGACGAATCAGGAGATAGGGTTGTTGGCGGCGTTGCGGGAAGGCAACTGGCGGGTTATTGACCAGTATGAAGAGGGGATAACGGGTGAGGAGAATATGAGGCGTCGTCGGGCGGGTGTTGTGGCGGATGTTTTCGTCTGCGGCACAAACGCCGTTACGAAGCAGGGCTGGCTTGTGAATGTGGATGGCATTGGCAACCGTGTGGCAGGGCTTATTTTTGGGGGTAAGAAGGTGGTGGTTGTTGTGGGGCGGAACAAGGTGGTGGACGACTTGGATGCGGCGTGGGAGCGGATAAGGCGGATAGCGCCGCGTAATGCTGCCCGCGTTGGTGCCCCCACACCCTGCACAAAGGACGGTGTCTGCCACAACTGCGACAGTCCCCGTCGCATCTGCAACATATATGTGGTGTTGAGGCGTTCGTGGACGCCTGACAGGGTGCATATTATTTTGGTGGATGAGGATTTGGGCTATTGAGGACGCACGAGGAGAAAGCGCCCTGGGGATGCGACGGTGAGGCTTAAGCGTGTGTGGGCGGGGATGAAGGCGGCAACACCGCGGCGCAAAGTGTGCCGCCCATCGCTGAATGCCCCCCATAACACCACAAGAACGGCAAAACGGTTACGCGTCTCAACCAAAACCTGCCCACTTATGGCGTCGTGCTGCTCAAGCAGGCAGAACCCTACATCAAAGCGCGTGACCAGCCCGTAAGGGGTGTTCTGTTCTGCGCCGCTAATTGGCTCAACTTTTCTGCCAGTTGCGGCGTTGACCGCCTCCTCCACATGGAGGGTGCGCTCCTTCCTGTCCCAGTCCCAAAGCCTGTATGTCGTTTCGGAGTTGGTGGAGACCTCAAAGACGGTGTTGCCTGCAACAAGGGAGTGAATGGAGCCGGCGGGGATATAGAGGACATCCGCCGGCTGGGGGTCAAGGAAGTCAAGCAGGCGTCTTTTGTCTTCTGCGAACAGGAATTGAGATGGGGCGACTTTGAGTCCCGCCACGACCGCAGGGCGTCTTGTCACCTCAACGACATACCAGACCTCCTCTTTCGGCTCATCTGACGGGTTTGCCAGATGCTGTCGGTCAGGATGGACCTGAACGGAGAGGTTGGCGTTGACGGGGGCAATAAGTTTGCAGATGAGTGGGAACTCCTCGGGCGAGAATTTTCCTAACGCGCTGGTTTTGCGGCGTGCCAATTCAAGGAGGGTGAGTCCCGCCCCATCGCCTGCGATGATACGGCTGGAGCGGTTGTTTCGGATGTAGCAGAGAAGAGCCTCGCCCACCGCGCCGTTCCAGGAGCGCCCGAACCAGCGCGCCAGCCTGCCACCCCCCCACATCTTCAGCACGCTTTCTGGCTCAAGTATACTCAATGCCAATCAAAATTCCTTCTTCTGCCCTGTGAGCGCTTTGAATATATCGGTGTCGCGGATGTTTTTTAAGTCAGGGTCGCGCTTTATGTGCTCCACATCGCGAAAACCCGCATCCCACGCTTTGAGGAGATAGCGCTTTGCCGCCAGTTTATCGCCGAGAAGCGAGTATGCGCAAGCGAGGTTGTAGAGGGCGATGTAGTCCTTGGGGCGGCAGTCAACTATGCGCTTGTAGAGCCTTATCGCTTCGTCCAGATTACGCGCTTGCAGGAAGCGCAGCGCATCTTCGTGCCAGAGATAGACGACCTTATATGTGCCTCTGGCGATTGCGCCGCGGTATTTGGTCAGCCGCGCAAAAAGCCCCACGACTTCCTGCCTCAGTTTTGTCTGGTCAAAGAAGGGGTCAAAGTAATCGGCGGGCTGTTTTTTGCCGTTTTTGAGCGCTTTCAGCATATTGAGCAGCCCTTTGTGGTGTGGGGAGTTTGTGCGCAGCATTGAGAAAATCATAGCCCAGGCGGTGGCGAGGCAGCGCTTATCCAGTTGGTTGGGGGGGATGCGGGTGAGGGCGCGTGGTTCGGTGTAGTTGCCGCTTCGTAGGGCGTGTTTGAGACCTGCAAGAACTTGGGCGGGGATTCCAATGCGCGCGTTGGGGTTGAGGCTGGAGGGTGCGCCCTGCTCAAACGGCAGCGCCCATCCCTCAAGATAGAGTGCCAGACCCTGCCGCAACCACAAAGGCGCACCTACACTCTTCACCTTGCCGTCCTCCACCACAGGTGCCAGACCAAGACCTACATCCAGTATGTGGTAGGCGAGGAGCCAGAAGAGTGTGCGCACCGCCTCGTCACTTGCGTAGAAACTTATCCGCCGTTTCTTGCGGTCGTAGAACCCGGCATCCTTGCGTCCTGTCGCTGTCGCATACTCCTTTTTGTCGCGATAAAGGAGGACCTCAACTGGTGGCAGAGAGGACAGCGCAAATGCTTTCTGAATGCGCGGGAGGAGCCACGACAATGCGCGGGCGACTTTGAATGTCGTCTCCCCGTCCGCTGCGCTCAAAACCTTGTGTCCGACCACATCCACAAGGAGCGCGGGTCTTTTGCGCCACAAAACACGGCGACACGGAAAATCGGGCTTCACCCACACACCTTGCACTTTAACATAGCCGAGGTTTTTGCCTGCGTAGTCGTCTGATGGGTTGAGGCTGTGGATGGCGCGCAGCACACGCCGCCACTCATCCTTCAGCCCCGCCTTCTCCAACTCCTTTGCTATCTCTGAAAGTTTCTTTAAGTTGCTGGTCAAGTCCTTGTGGGCTTTCTCAACCAATGGCGTCACATCTTCTGTGCGCTCCACCAACCCACGCGCAAATTCCGTCTTCCTGCCGTTTAAGATGACGCGATATGCGGTGGGCGTCTCCCCAACAAGCAGCACGCGCACCTTCTGCCCGCTGACAAGCAGAAAAACATGCCGCAGCGGCTCATATCTCAACTCCTTCACCGCATCCCACGGAAAACGCAGCGTCCCAAACGGCGTCTCAAGCACCACTGTCCGCTGCGTCGTCTTTGCCGTTCCCTTCCAGTGCGCACCATCACGCGTCACCACCACATCCGCAAGCAGCGTCCCGCAAAAAAACAGAACGCAGACCAAGCAAACACCACGCATCGCTTCTCTCCACAAACCCCTTTAAGTTTACCGCAAGGATGCGTCAGTTGCAAACCACGCCTCTTGGGAAAAGCGTTACCTCCACCACACTTTCTGCACCGAGAACCTCTGTGTTCTCGTCAATTTCCACAAATCCGTCGGCGAGGGCAAGCGAAGTTATGGCGCTTGAGCCACGCAGAACGGGCACCGCTTTCCCCTTTTCCAGACGCACAGGCAGAAACTCATATCTCCCAACTGTGGAGAAGACCTTCTGTGCGAGCCGAACCCGTTTCTTCTGCCGTGCAAACTTCACCCCCAGCAGCCGCTCTATCACGGGCAGAACGACTATGTAGAAGTTTGACAACGCGCTTGTGGGATATCCTGGCAGACCGATGACGAGGCGGTCGCTTATGATGCCCGCGGCGGTGGGTTTTCCCGGCTTTACCGCTATACCGTGGAACAGCAGTTTGCCTGTCTTCTTTATTATCTGCGGCACAAGGTCGCCCTCACCCAGACTTGAGCCACCAGACAGAAGCAGCACATCGCATTGTTCAACGCCCGACAAGAGAGAATGCTCAAGCGTCGGCGCCTCGTCAGCAACCTTTCCTAATGCCAGCGCCTCGCAGCAAAACTGCCTCACCGCGCAGGACAGAGTGTGGCTGTTTATGTCGTAAACGCAACCTGCGCGCGGCTCATCCCCCACATCCAGCAACTCGGGTCCCGTTGATAGGATGCCGAATTTCGGTCTGCGCAGAACACGAATTGTGGGAACGCCAGATGCCGCAAGTGCCCCGATTTTCTCCGGATACAAAACCGTGCGTGCGGGAACAACCACATCGCCGCGCTTTAAGTCGCTGCCGCATCTCACCACATTCGCCCCCGGCGCAACAGCCGAAAACACAAAAACCTCCCCGTTGCTCTTCTGGGTGCTTTCCACCATAACGACGGCGTCAGCGCCACGCGGCAACGCCGCACCCGTTGACACCCTCACACAACTGTTATGCTCCACCACAATAGCAGGCACCACTCCCGGCTCAACACTGCCGAGCAGTTTCAGTTTAACGGGGTTTGTGGGAGAGGCGGGGAAGGTGTCTTCAGCAACAACAGCATATCCGTCCATCGCCGCGCGGTTGAAATGCGGAACATCCACACCCGCCTTGACATCTTCTGCCACCACCCGCCCCAACGCACTGTCCAACCCCACCTCCTCCGTCTCCGCTACAGGCTCAACCGCATCAAGCAGAAGTCGTAACGCCTTCTTCAGTGGCAGCAGTTTCCCGAATCCCTCTTTCATAACCACTCCTCCCTTAAGGGAGATTTTGGCTTTTTTAGTTGCTGCGTCAAGAGGAGATGCTTTTGAGCAGTTATGTGAGCGGTTCCCGTCGGATTTGTTAGGTTTGTTTGCGCAACCTTATAAGGTATGGTTTGACAAGGGGGGTAAGCGTGTTAGAATTTTTGATGGACGGGCGGTAGCGCAGCCTGGTTAGCGCGCGTGCCTTGGGAGCACGAGGTCGCGGGTTCAAATCCCGCCCGCCCGATTTCTCTTTATGGAGACGCCGCTTGCTTGTTTTCCTCGCATCCCGTTCCGCCGCAAGACGCCGTCTACTCCAGAAATCGGGTTTTGAAGTTCGCGTTATTGAGCCGCCGGATGACCCGCCACCTGACGCGGGTTGCGACCCTTACAAAACCGCATTGAGAGCGGCAAAGGGAAAACTTAACGCTGTTCTGCCACGCCTTGCGGCAGATGCGGTATGTGTTGCCGCCGATACGGTTGTCGTCTGCGACGGACGCGTTCTGGGCAAGCCGCAGAACGCAGACCAAGCGCTGGCTATGCTCCGCTTTATATCGGGCAAGCGCCAGAAGGTGATAACGGGGGTCTGTGTTGGCGCGGCGGGCGTGGGATGTGTTTGTGATGTTGCCGAGGCACAATGCGAGATGGCGGTGTTGAATGAGGCGCAGATGCTGCGCATAATTGAGGAAGGACGCGCCGTTGGTGTGTCTGGCGGCTACGCCATAATGGAGGAAGGTGATGACCCCTTCTGCCGCGTCATAGAAGGCGAAAAAAGCACCGTCGTTGGTCTGCCGCTTCAGACATTGAGGCGTCTGCTTAAGGAGTTGGAGAAGAGGAGATGTTCACAGGCATAGTGCGTGGAACAGGGATGGTAGAAAGTTTCCGGTCAGGTAAACTGCGGGTCAGAATGCGCTGGACAGAAGATGTTAAGGTTGGGGACTCTGTATGTGTAAACGGCGTTTGTCTGACGGCGGTGGAGGTGGGGGATGGGTTTTGTGTTTTTGATGTGATGGGGGAGACGCGTAAGCGGAGCAATTTGGGTGCATTGAGGCGCGGAGATGTGGTGAATATTGAGTTGTCGCTGGGTGTAGGGGAGCGTTTTGGCGGGCATTTTGTGACAGGGCATGTGGATGGTGTTGGGAGGATAAGGCGGCTTGAGAAGCGCGCTACGCAGTGGGATATGGTGGTGGAGTGTGAGGAAAAATTGCTTTCAGAGATGGTGGAGCGTGGGAGTGTGGCTGTGGATGGGGTGAGTCTGACGGTGGCGGAGTTGGGAGATGGGTGGTTTCGCGTGGCGCTGATACCGCATACAGTGGAGACGACGAATCTGAAGGGGCGCCGTGTGGGTGATACCGTCAACATAGAAACCGATATACTGGCAAAGTATGTGAAGCGACTGCTGGCGGCAAAGAAGAAATCAAAAACGCTGACAGAGGATAAACTGAAGGAGTTGGGTTACTGAAGCGCTGTGGCGCTGCGGCGTCAGAACGCAAACGCTGCCTACCACTCCGTCGGATAAGGCGTTGACGACTCAGCCGGCAACGGCTCCATATCGCAGATGAGACGGTCAAAATCTTCGTGCATCTTACGGAGGTCGTCACGGATTTTGAGGATGTGTCGTCTGATGTGCGCCCAGTTGCAGCCAACGCAGATAGAACCGATAAATAAAGCGGCAAGCAACGCAAAAACCCATCTCATTACCAACCCCTTCAACATTGCTCTCCATAACTATACAACCGCTTTTGCGGCGTTGTCAAGGAAATTTTGTTGCAGGTTTTCAGTCTTCAGTTTTTGAGCGTTGCAGTTGGCGGAGGTAGTCGCGTTCGCTGGCGGCGAACAGCGCGTCCATTCCCTGCTCCTTCGCCAGACGCACCCGCTCTTCTGACTCGCGACACTGCCTGCGCCATATCGGCTCCGACAACTCCTTTAAGCGTTTGTGGAACTCCGCAAGCCGTTTGTAGTATTCGGGGTCTTCCAGTGCTTCTGCCGCGGATTTGTCTATCGGCTTGGGCTTATGCTCATCTATCAGTCTACGCATAACAGGATAGTGGTCGCGGATGGGGCAGGGCATTATGTAGTTGCCCGACTTGAACTCGCGGTTGCCGTATCCGTATTTTGCCTGCCATTCCTGTATGGCGCAGAAGAAGGGGCAGTTGAACACGACCTCATTCAGGGACGCATTGCGGCGGTAAAGGTCGTAAACGGATGCGACAGCGTAAGGGTTGAAGACGCAGGGGGTTATGTTGCCACGCCAGTCAATGTAGAAATAGCCGCTCCCGCGTGCGGCGGATATGCACCCATCCGATACCGAGCCCGAATTCCAGAAGTCCGCCAGCATATAACCGCGATTGCGCATCAGATACATCGTCCGCTCATACATCCAGACCCGCTGCTCTGGCGTCACCATAAGGTCAATGCTCGGAGCACGCCCTATCGGCATATACTGGAAAATCCAGAAATACAGCGCACCCTGCTTCTCACAGAAATCCAGAAACTCATCCGACAGAACAGTTTTGCAGTTCTTCCGCGTCGCAGTGATGGAGCAGCCGAACGGCACCCCCACCTTTCGCAGGTTCTCAAACGCCCGCAGTATCTTGCGGAAAACCCCTTTGCCCCGCCGCTCATCCGTCTCCTTCTCAAACCCCTCCACCGACACAGCAGGTGTTATGTTGCCCACCTCCGCCAGTCTCTCTGCCATCTCCTCGTCTATTAGCGTGCCGTTTGTGTACATTAAGAAATAGTCGTCAGGAAATTCCCGCGCAAGGTCAAGAATCGTCTTCCCCTTTGACTCATAAAGCAGTGGTTCACCACCCGATATCACTGTGAAGTAGGAGCCCCAGAGTTTGTTCTTTTGACGCATAATCCAGCAGAGCACATCCCAGTCAAGATTTGCTTCTTCCTTTGGCGTGGAGGCAGCGTAACACCCTTTGCAGGCGAGGTTGCAGCGTCCCCCAGGCGATATGGTGACAAAAAGCGGTGGCCAGCGTCCGTGCTCCTTTACGAAGGCGGGTATCGCATCAGAGGACGCCAGTAGTATGCGGTATATGAAGCCGCGCACAATCTTCTTCCTCACACGCTGCGATATCAGCCCCTCCGATATACCCCGTTCTATGGAGCGTAGGAGGTTGCGCATCATAAAGAAACGGTCTTCCTGCACTTTTGGCGGACGGCGGTCAGGATTCTTTATTATATACTCTTGAAAGACCTGCTTTTCGGCGTACCGCAAAAGCAGGCGCCGTAGCGGCTTCACACCCAGCATCTTCTCAACGAAAAGAAGCGTTAAGCGCCCCATATCTTACCTCCTGCACCACTTCTAGGTTGATTTTACGAATGAGACGGCGCTGCACAAAGCAAAAAACTAATTAGATGTGCGCCAAATCCTGCGCCCAACAAGTGCCTCAAGGTCTGCTAATGCTTCCGCCATAGCAAGACGCGCCTTTATCAGGCGCAGCCGCGCCTGCGATACACCCACCTCCGCTGCAACCACATCCGCCCCCGTCGCCGCGCCTTCCTCCAATTCCGCCTCCTTCTGCCTCAATCCCGACTCCGCCTTCCGCAGACCCTCTTCCGCCGCCTCCAACTCCTTCCGCGCAGATATATATCTACTGCAGGCATCATACACCCCAAGACGCACCCCGTTACGCGCCTCCCTTATCGCCTGCCGCATCTCCCCTATCGCCGCATCCATCTGACGCAACTGCGCTCTCGTTTTACCGCCCGCAAACATCTCCCAAGTCAGCATTACCCGCACCTCGCCATATCCTTTGTCCACCAGGGTGTCATCATCAGCCCAGTTGTAGCCGCCTGTCACCACCAGTTGAGGGAAGAAGGATGCATAAACGGCGTTGCGGCGGTGCTTCAGCGCCAGAAGCCGCCTGTTCATTGCCGCCAGTGTCGGGTTTGAGACAAACGCCTGTGATGCCAACTTCTCCGCATCCAGCGATTCAGGCAAAGAGAAGGTCGGCATCGCAAGCGTGAACTTGCTGGGTGGCAGTCCCATTGCCGCCGCAAGTGCCACACGCGCTACCCGCGCACCCTCGCGCGCCTTTACCAAACCAGACTCCGCATCCGCCAGACCCGACTCGGTGCTCCTTAAATCATATTCCGTCGCAACGCCCGCCTCATAAAGCGCCTTCACCTGACGCAGACGCTCCCGCAAAGCCTGCACCGCTTTATGCGCCACTTCCACACCTTCCTGCGCCATCAGCGCACCAAAAAACGCCTTGCGCACATTCCGCACCGCCTCCCGCTTCGCTGTCTCCTCATCCAGACCAGCCGCCGCTACATCCGCCTTCGCCGCCCTTATCGCAGACTTCCTCGCCCCAAATGTCCACAACGCCATACTCCCCTCCGCACGGAAAAATGCATACCCACGCTCACCCATATACATCTTCATCGTTACAGGAATACCAAACGGACTCATATCCGCCTTTATCCCCTGCCGCGGGTCGCGCTGCCAGTAACCGTAAGTCGCGCTTATCGTGGGAAACATTGATGAGCGCGCTTCTTTCAGCACACCTTTTGCGCGCTCCACTCCCCACTTTGCCCGCAACACCGACGGCGCATTCACCATCGCTATTTTCTCTGCCACCTCCAAGGTCAACTCCGCCGGCAAAACCACCCTTTTCCCCTTGTCGCCCGCCTCATACGACCCGCTGCTCAACACGCTGCCACTGCTGGCACAACCCAAAAAGAGCAAAAATACCAGACACTTCTTCATCTTATATCCCCTTATGACGATTTCACCTTTAAGATGCCCTTAAGAATGAAGTCGGTGATGGGGTCAGCAATCTGCTCCAAGTCAATTTCGCCTTCAAGGTATGAGAATAGCGCGCCAAAAACAGCACAGGAAAGAACAAGCGCCGCTTTGAATGCTTCCACCCCACGCCGTAAGAGCCCCTTCCTGCGCGCCGCCTCCAAAGTCTCTACCAGCATCCCTATGTGCTTGTCCCGCAACTGCTTCAGTTGCGGTTCTCCGTGTATCAACCCACGCTCGTGGATTATTAACTCCACAAAATGCCGGTTTCCCTTGCAAAAACGGAAAAAAATCTGCAGCCCTTTCCGTATCCGCTCAAACGGCTCCTCTATGCTCATAACCTGCTTCATCTGCTCCACAATCCGCTCCACTGTGAAGCGGCACGCTTCAAGAAAAACCTGCTTCTTGCCATCAGGAAAATACCAGTAAATAGCCCCTTTTGAGAGTCCCAACATACGCGCTACCTGTTCAAGTTGCGTGCCGTGATAGCCCTGTTTTGCGAACAGTTTGACGGCAGCCGAGATGATTTCTGCTTTTCTGCCGCTTTGTTGCACAACCAACCTCCCTGACTGACTGGTCAGTCAAGTATAGACCATCCACTCCCTTTGTCAACACATTTCCCAAAAAACTGTCGCACTCCCACCACTTAAACCTATGTCCCCGCCCAAACTATTTTGCGCAAATCCGCTACCTGTGAGCACCGCCGCCACCAAACCACGCTCAATTCCCACGCTGAACCGCAAATATCCCCGTGCTCAAGCACGGGGCTTCTTGGACGCGGATATGGGGTTGGATATGGCGTTATGCGGACTTAAGTCCGCACCAAGCAACAACATCCATCCCGGAAGGGGATATTAACATCCGCACACCGCTCAAACCTGTCACATGCCATTTAGTTCGTTCAGCAACTGCCGCAACCTCTTTTTTAATTGCGGCAAACGTGATTTGATGGTCTCCCAAATAAGTTCGTGCTTGATCCCAAAATAGAAGTGAATCAATTTGTTGCGTAGCCCCACCATCTGCCGCCACGGCACATCCGGAGCCCTGCCACGCACTTCCTCAGGTACATGCCGCGCAGCCTCCCCCATTGACTCAAACTTCCTTATAACCGCACTAACAGTCTTATCGTCATTCCGAAACTCCTCAAAATCCATCCCCTCCACAAATTGCTCTATCGCCTCCATCGCCGCCAGCATATCCTTCAGATACAGGCTAACATCCCTCTTCACAGCCAGACCACCTCGCTCAATATCCGCTCCCGCAACTCTTCCCTCAACGCATCCCGCGGCACCACATCCACATCCCGTCCCATCAACTTCTCCTGTAGAAACTGCGACAGCCCAACAAACTCAAACAGCGTCGCACCATCCAGAAACTCAACCAGCACATCAATATCGCTCTCCCCGGTCTCCTCCCCCCTAACCCACGAACCAAAAACCCCCTCAATCCGTGCCCTGAAGCGGCGCTCTACCTCTCCCCTCAACCTCCGCAAAAGTTGCACCAGTTTCTCAACTTTTTCCCTACTCTGCATCCAACTTTCGCTCCACTCTTCTTTATCTTACTACCACATTTCCACTGACCGCGCAAATACTAATATTATTCAACAACCACATTTTCGTTCTAATATCCCCGTGCTACAAGCACGGGGCTTCTGTTTTGTGGATTAGACGCCGCCAAATCGTCAAACACGGCTTGGTGCGGACTTTCTGCACAACGCAATGCGTCCATTCTGGAATCCCCGAACTTCAGTT
>CAZPBO010000003.1:38083-61365 GCA_964584815.1 uncultured Planctomycetota bacterium | reverse complement strand
TGACATTTACCATTGATCAGGATTCCACTCTGACATGGAACTGGCAAACCCAGCATCGTGTGCGCGTGGTAGTTGACCCGCCTGACGCTGGTGATATCCAGATTTCCCCATCCCAATCCCCCGACGAGTACTATGCCGAAGGCACAGCACTCACAATAACCGTCCAGCCATCCGCCGGCTGGAAATTCACCCACTGGAGTGGCGACGCTTCCGGCACCTCCTTATCCATCAATGTTGATGTCAACGGTCCAAAAGAAATCACCGCCCATTTCACTGAAGGCTTGCGCATCCAGACAACCTGGCTACCGCACGCCCCGCGTAATCAACCCTACCGCGCATTAGTCTGGGCTTGCGGCGGCACACGCCCATACAACTTCTCCATCATAAGCGGCAACCTTCCTCCCGGTCTGTCGCTTGACCCTAACACCGGCTTGATAACCGGCACACCGACAACCGACGGCACTTATTCGTTCGTGGTTCGTGTTGAGGACTCCGCCAGTCCAGCGTTGTTTGACGAAAAACAACTGACCATAGAAGTCTCCCGCACCTGGGTCCTCAAATACCCCACCACCGCCCCAGCCCCCCGCGTTGACCACGTGGCAGCCTACAATTCCGACGATGGCAGTGTGCTGATATTTGGTGGGAATGACGCTCCGGCCCATTACGACAATAAAACCTATGTCTGGGATGGAATGAATTGGCAGGAAATAACGCCATCGTCATCGCCGAGTCCTCGGCTCGACTATACGCTTGTTTACGCTGAGGGCAAATGGTTCCTTTTCGGGGGGTCATCGGGGAGCCCTGCACCGCTGGGGGATATGTGGATATTTGACGGTAGCGACTGGACGCAGATTGCCCAGACCTCTCCGTGGCCATCGGCAAGATGGACAGATTCGCAGTTCGCGTATGATTTTCACAGAAAGAAAATCATCATTGTGGGAGGAAACACCGCACCTGATAGTTACATTCTTGACCAGTGGGAGTTTGATGTAACAACGCAGACTTGGCAGCAGGTATCCGTTACAAACCCTCCTGCTTTTTGGATGTTCTGCGTTACATACGACCCTGACCGCCGAAGATTGGTTCTGTTTGGTGGTCGCTCCTCATCCACATACAGAAACACAACCATGTGGTTCAATAACGGCACTTGGGAGCAAATAACCACGACACAAAGCCCTGACCCACGATGCGAACACTGCCAACTCTGGGAGCCGATTCATGGATATATTGTGGTCTTTGGCGGTTACAACCAGAGCGCTTGGCTGACCTGTGATAAAATCTGGTTGTTCGACGGTAGTGACTGGCACAGTGTGACGGCGACGGGTGACATACCGGTATTTCAGGAAGGCGCCGCGTGGTTTGATTACAGCCGTGGTCTGATATACTTCTGTTGTGGACGAGATTCATCATGGCAGCGTTACGACTATATGTATTCGCTGGATCCGGTGACATGGGAATGGAAGAAAATCTATCCCGTCGACCATCCACCAGCCATCTACGGCGCTCGGATGACCTATGACCCCAACCGCCGTGTCTCCGTCCTCTTCGGCGGCAACGACGGCTCCGGCACGCTCTACAACGATATCTGGGAATGGGACGGCTCCAAATGGACGAAAATCAGCGTCGCAGGAAACAAACCCGACCCACGCTACCTATGCCTCTGGGTCTACGACCGCTCAACCAACAAAATCGTTATGTTCGGTGGTCATGACCCAACCACTGGAAACAAATTCGGTGACACTTGGGAATACGACCCATCCAGCGCAAGTTGGACCAAAATAACGCCGCCAACTTCGCCGTCTGCCCGAACGAATGTCTCTGCCTGTTATTGGCCGGGGCATGGTGTTTTTATGTTCGGCGGCGGCATAGGGAACGTAACGGGACATATGTCCGACTGCTGGATTTACTCCGGCGGCTCCTGGACGGAGGTCACCCAGGGTTCCCCAATCCCTACTGCCCGGGACGAGCATATCACCTGGTATGACCCGAGCACTGGGGATGTATATGTAGCAGAGGGTGAAGCGGATAATAGGCTTTTCCCCAACGACGTCTGGGAATTTGACGGCTCCAGATGGACCGACATAACCCCACCAAGCCGTATTGACCCACCGAGACGGTCGGCGGCGTTTGCATTCGACACAGCCGAAGGCGCGTTATACGTCTTCGGCGGCGTTGCAGGAAGTGATCAGACCCTTGGTGACTTTTGGGTGTTTAAGAACGGGGTTTGGCAGCAGGTAACGCTTTCGCGGATGCCGTGTGCGAGGGGTGCAGCAGCGTGTTGTTATGATGAGCAACGCGGCGTAATTGTCGTGTTTGGTGGGGCACAACTGCCCGGTTCCCCCTACAATTGCGTTCATGATGTCTGGGAATACTGATCTCCGCATTGGATATCCCCGAACTGAAGTTCGGGGCTTCCGGGGGTGGGACGGGCGGCGCACTGAAGTGCGCATCGCCAGAATATCCCCGCGTTGAATATCCCCGCACTGAAGTGCGGGGCTTCCGGGATGGACGCATTGCGGTGCGCGGACTTAAGTCCGCGTAACGCAATATCCAACCCCATATCGGCGTCTAACCCACAAAACAGAAGCCCCGTGCTTCAGCACGGGGATATTTGCGTTTCAGCGTGGGAATTGAGCGTGGTGCGGGGTCATACGGTTGCGGGTTCAGGCACATTTTCAAGTAGCATATCAATGATTTTGTCGGAGTCAACGCCTTCGGCGTCAGCGTTGAAGTTTGTGAGAATGCGGTGACGGAGGACGGGGTGTGCGACGGCGCGGATATCGGCGCAGGAGACATTGAAGCGTCCGTTGAGGACGGCGCGTGCTTTTGCGCCCAGCACCATATATTGAGCGGCGCGTGGACCTGCGCCCCAGGAGACCCAGTTATGCACGAATTCCGGTGCTTCTTCCTCTGTTGGGCGGCTTTTGCGTGCCAAATCCACCGCATATGCGACCACATATTCTGATACAGGCACTTTGCGCACAATTTTCTGCAGGGTGAGGATTTCCTCTGCGCTGAGGACAGGTTGCAGCACCATTTCCCATTCGCCTGTTGTTTCAAGGACGATGCGGATTTCCTCGTCGCGGCGGGGATACTCCACCTTTATTAGGAACATAAAGCGGTCAAGTTGTGCTTCTGGGAGGGGGTAGGTGCCTTCTTGTTCAATGGGGTTTTGTGTGGCGAGGACGAAGAAGGGTTGTGGGAGGTTGTAGGTGTAGCCGCTTGCGGTGATGCGGTATTCCTGCATTGCTTCAAGGAGGGCGGCTTGCGTTTTTGGTGGTGTGCGGTTTATCTCGTCAGCCAGAAGGACATTTGTGAAGATGGGACCTTTGATGAAGCGGAAGGAGCGTTCGCGCGTGGCGGGGTCTTCGTGGAGGACATCGGTGCCTGTGATGTCGGATGGCATCAAGTCGGGTGTGAACTGGATGCGTTTGAAGTCAAGGTCAAGGGCGGATGCGATGGTGCGCACAAGGAGGGTTTTTGCCAGACCCGGGACGCCCATAAGCAGGGCGTGCCCCCGCGAAAAGAGCGCTATCACTATCTGTTCTATCACCTCATCCTGCCCGATGATGACGCGGTGTATTTCCTCAATAAGGCGTTTTTTTGCGGTTGCCATTCGCTCAAGCAGTTTCATCTCATCCTCGGTAGGCTGACGCTCTTGTTCAATTTGAGGGGGGATTTCAAGGCTTGTTGCGGCGACTTGAAAGAGCAGCACGGTGTGTCCGATTTGTATCTGCTCCCCGCCTGAAAGGGGGATTTCCTTTTCGGGCTCAACCTTTTTGCCGTTGACGAAGGTGCCGTTACGGGACTTTAAGTCGCGCAGCAGGAAGGTGCCGTCGGGCTTTTTGACTATTTCTGCGTGTTGCCGAGACGCTTCGGTGTCGCTTAGGCGGACTTGGCAGGCGACGGAGCGCCCTATAACGGTTCTTTCTTGTAGGATGCGGAAGACGGTGCCGCGCCCCTCTCCTTCGGTGATAACCAACTTCGCCATATCGCTCTCCTTAAGGGCATTTGAAGATTTTAACGCAGGATGTTGTGAAGAGGTGCGGTTTTTTATGTTTGGGTGCGGGGTGCAAAAACGGCAACTTTTTTGCGGCGGCAGATGCGGTTGTATAAAATGAGGTGCAGTTGGAATAGGGGGTCAGGAGAAATGAAATGCAAGGTTAGATTTGAGCCTGTGGGTGTGGAGGCGGAAGTGGAGCGAGGTGAGAGTGTGTTGGAGGCTGCGCAGAAGGCGGGGGTTTACATAAATTCGGTATGTGGTGGTGAGGGGGTTTGTGGGAAGTGTCGTGTGCGGATTGTGAAGGGGAAAGTTGACCTTTTGCCTGCGGCGTATGAGATGAGTGATGAGGAAAGGGAGGCGGGCTGGGTGCTTGCGTGCAGGGCGGAGGTGGCGACGGATTTGGTGGTGGAGGTGCCGGAGGAGGCGGCGTTGCGGGGTGGTAAGATACTGGTGGGGGAGGAGGCGGTTCGTTTTGCGCGCTCAACGGCGGAGAAGCGTTTTGCCTTTGACCCGCTTGTGAGGAAGGTGCATCTTGAGATAGAGGATGCGACGGTGGAGACGCCGATAGCCGATTATGAGCGTCTGCGCACGGCGGTGCGGAGGGCGCTCAACCGTCCTGACATTCCGCTTCAGGCGGGCTACCGCATCTTGCGCAAACTGGGTCCTGTGATGCGCCAAAAGGACGGCTCCGTCACCGCCACAGTCGGAATGCGCTTAAACACCTGGGAGATAATGGATGTTGAGCCGGGTGACACGACAGAGCATTGTCTTGGAGTCGCCGTTGATATCGGCACAACCACGATAGTGGTTCATCTTGTGGACTTACAAAGCGGCAGGATGCTTGATATGAACGCCAAATACAACAGTCAGATGGCGTATGGGGAGGACTACATATCGCGAATCATATATGCGGAGCAGAAGGGCGCGTTTGAGAAGATGCAGCGTCTTGTGGTGTCTGACATAAACGATTTGGTGGAATCGCTGTGTGAGCGTTTGGGGCGTACAACGGATGAGATATACGCGGTGGTGACGAGCGGCAACACGGCGATGCTCCACTTTTTGTTGGGGCTTGACCCGCGTCGTTTGCGTCGTGAGCCGTATGTTCCAGTTGCGAGCATAATCCCGCCGTTGCGGGCGGCGCAGGTTGGTCTGCGCGTCAACAACCGTGCTGTGCTCTATCCGCTGCCAGGCGTTGCTGCATATGTCGGCAGCGACATAACCGCAGGCGTCGCCGCCATCGGGATGGACGAGTCGGATGCTCTTTGGCTCTTTGTGGACATAGGAACAAACGGGGAGGTGGTGATAGGGAACAAGGAGTTTATGGTGTGCTGCTCCTGCAGTGCGGGACCGGCATTTGAGGGGTCGGGTGTGTCGTGTGGGATGCGTGCGACAGAAGGAGCCATAGAGGCGGTGCGGATTGAGAGGAAGGACGGGGCGTTTGATGTTCGGATGGGAGTGATAGGTGATGGGAAGCCGAGGGGGATATGTGGTAGCGGGTTGCTGGATGCGATAGCGCAGTTGTTCTGTGCGGGCATACTGGGGCGCAACGGGAAGTTCAACCGTGATGTGGGGTGTGAGCGTCTTGTGGTAGAGGACAATGTGGCGGGGTTTGTTTTGTCTGATGAGAGGGAGGCGGCGGATAGGCGGCGTCTTGTTCTGAATGAGATAGATATTAGTAATTTGATTCGCTCCAAAGCGGCGGTATATGCGGCGATAAAGGTGCTTCTGAAGGAGGTGGGACTGCCGCTTGAGGCGGTGGAGAGGTTCTTCCTCGCAGGCGGCTTTGGCAACTACATAAATGTGAGAAGTGCGATAACTGTGGGGATGCTGCCGGATGTGGATGCGGGAAAGGTGGTTTTTGCGGGCAACACGAGCGTGACGGGTGCGCGGATGGCGTTGCGCTCTGTTGCTGCATATGAGCGGATTCACGATATCGCCCACAAGATGACATATGTTGATTTGATGACGAAACTTGAGTTTATGGATGAGTTTTCCAAGGCGTGTTTTCTGCCGCACACCGACCTTCAGGAGTTTCCGTCGGTCTGTGTTCCGCCTGGGGCGTGAAGCGCGTTGTAGGCGTCAAATAAGGCGGCTATGGCGCCGTTTAATGGGGCGGGGACACCGAATTCGCGTGCTTTTTTTGTGATGTAGCCGTTGATATATGGTATTTCGGTGAGACGGTTTGTTGATATGTCCTGCAGGGTGGAGCAACGGTTGTTGGCTGTTTTTTCGCAGACTTTTCTGACGCGGTCAATTATGTCCTGTGGAAGGGCGACGCCTGCTGCGGCAGCCACCGCCTCACCTTCCCTGACGATGCCTGTTGCGAGGTGCCAGAGGGGCTGAAGTCGCGGCAATTGTCCGTTCCGTATTTCCAGCAGGGCGCATAGCGGATTTATCGCCGCGTTCACGAGCAACTTCTCCCACAAGACTGCCTTTATGTTGCTTGCTCTGCGAACGCAGATGTCTGCCTGCTCAAAAAGCCGTAGAAACAGTGTTAAGGCGCTTTCTGCCGCCTCATCCAGAACTCCCAGCACCACCTCTCCCTTGCCTGCGTAATGGACAAGATAGGGGTCATCCGGGGCGATATTTGCGCCGTATGAGTTGGTTCCGACGACAAGCCGTTCTGCGCCCACTGCTTTCTGCAGTGTCTCTGCGTTGCCCATTCCGTTCTGAAAGGTGAGCACGGCTGCCGAGCCGCTCCACGCTTTCAGTTTCTGCGCCACCGCTGCCGTAGAATACGCCTTCACGCATACAACCACAGCGTCAAATGCGCCATCAGGCTCAACCACAACCGGTATCCTAACCTGCCTGCTTGTCAGACCAGTCAGGCGGTATCCGTTTTGTGACAGCGCTTTTGCGCGCTCTTTTTTGTAGTCAACCAGAACGACATCGGCGGTTTCTGAAAGGAACGCTGCAAACAGCCTACCGACAGCGCCTGGACCAACCACCGCCACACGCATAGGTGTTCCCCTACTGCATCGCTCCTGCTATCCCAACTATGGATTTTATGTCCTTGTCCTCCCACTCAATCACGACACCGCCGCAAAATTCGGGCGTATCCAGCAGGTTGCTTCCGCCAAGATATATGCGGATATAGCGACTCAACTTTATGGTCAGATAAGCCCGCAGCATAAAGGGGTCTACATTTTCATAGAAGCGCTTGGTGTCGGTGTGAACATCGCGTCCTTCTATGGTGAAGCGCAGCCATCCAAGAAAGTCCAAGTCCAGACCAAGTCCGAACTTGCCCTCAATCAGACCGCCGCGTGGTGTCAGCACCACATCGTTTTTTGGATTTTTGTCGTGTGGTCCGAGATTGAAGAGCCACGCCAACTGAAAGTCGGCTTGTGCGAGGGTTTTGCCACGCTCCTGCGCCGACACATCGTAAATCACAGGACTGTCGCTGTCCATATGGAAAAATGTCGCCCCCAGAAGGAAGTAACGCCTCCTGGTCGGATACAGACGCAGATACACAGGATATGTCGTCATACGCATTTTCTCATAACGCCAAGAGCCGAGCCCCACAAAGACCCTTAAACGCGCTATCGGCGCCAGCGCCTCCTCTGCATCCTTCAACACTTTATTCGCCTTGCTGTAAAGTCCCGGTTCTGTGATGAACTTCCACAAAGAGCCCTCCTTTGCCTCGTCAAGGCGTTTTATGACCCTTTTTGCGGAAGCGACCGCTTCTTTGGCGTCTTTTGCCAGTGACTCATCGCGAATCAAGGTCGGCAGAAGTCCTTTGCCTTCCTTTATGTCGGTGAAGATATCCTTTAAGTCTGTCATAGCGGCGGAGAGGTCGTCAAAAATCTGCGCACCACCTGGTTTAAGCAGCATTCCCAGCAAACTATCTCCCTCTGTCGCGCTGCTCAACTTCGCCGTCACCTTCTCAATGTTCTTGGCTGATTTACGCACCGACTTCACAATCTCTTTGTCCTTCAGGAGCGCAAAAATTCCCTTGCCCTCATCGTAGGACTTTTTGATATCGGAGAGCATCTTTTTTGCGTCAGCGACGGCGGTTTTGAGTTCGCTCAATGTGGCTTTGGCGTCGTTGAAGACGGAGTCGTTGGTGAGGAGTTTGCCGATGGTGCCGCGTCCCGCCCGAAGGTCATCGCTTATCTTGCGGGCGTTCTCCGCCAGTTGTTGCAACTCCTCATACAACTTTTTGTCCTTAAGCAACTTCTGCAGTGTTCCGTCGCCTTCGGTGAAGGATGTAAGCGCTTTTTTAATCTCCCCTACGATGCTGTCAAGTTTGTCCTGAACCGAGCGAACAAGGCTGCCAACAGATTCTGATGTGCGTGTTAGGGAAGAGACAATATCCTGTGGTGGTAGACCGACCACGCGCTGATTCGCCTTAACGAACTCCCGTGCTTTGCCGGGCTCAATATAGACCGCCAGACCGCCGAGCAGCGTGGAGTGCCGTATGGAAAAGGTGGAGTCTTCAGGGATTCTGACATCGTCGCGGCGCACACGACAGCGCACCACCACTTTCGTTCCGTCAAAGAAGACCCGTTCCACCTCGCCTACAACAACACCCGCGAACAGAACTTTATCCCCGCGGTCAATCCCTGCGGCATCGGGAAACTCCGCTTCAAACGCAAACCCCTTGCTCAGAAAAGGCATCCCCGATATCAGCACGGTGAAGACGAACAATGTTGCCACTCCCACCACAAACAGCACTCCTACCTTTATCTCACTTGTCATAGCACAACTCCTTCAGTCGTATTTACTTGTGAGTGGTCCCTTGGCGAGACCATTTATGAACTGCTGAACCCTATCGTCCTTTGAGTTTCGTATCTGGTCAGGCGGACCCTCCTGGATTATGTGTCCGTCGTGCAGAAGCCCGATTCTGTCACCAACAAAATAGGCGCTCTTCATATCGTGGGTCACGACCACACTTGTGACTCCGAGTTTTTCCTGCATATCGCGGATGAGATGGTTTATGGCGTCAGCGGTGATGGGGTCAAGTCCTGTTGTGGGTTCATCATAGAGTATGATTTTGGGTTCCATAACGATAGCGCGGGCAAGCGCCACCCGTTTGCGCATTCCCCCAGACAGGTCTTCTGGCATCATATCTTCTGTTCCTTCAAGTCCCACAAGCGCCAGTTTTTGACGCACCCGCTCCCGAACCTCTTCCTCGCTCATTTTTGTGTGCTCGCGCAACGGCAGCGCTATGTTCTCAAAGACGGTGAGGGAGTTGAGAAGGGCGTTTGATTGAAACAGAAAACCGAACTTCAACCTGAAACGCTGCAACTCCTTTTTACCCAGTTTATGAACCTCAACGCCATCCACTATAACGCGCCCCGAATCGGGCTTCATCAATCCCACCATATGTTTTATTGTCACAGATTTGCCAATACCTGAGCGACCGATTATCACATATGTCTCCCCCTTTTTTATGTGAAGGTTGAGGTTCTTTAAGACATCTTTTCCACTTAGGTGTTTGCAGACATTTATCATATCAATCACGCGCCGTCTCCTTCAGTAGACAAATCGGTAGAAGAAGGCGGTCAGGAAGTAGTTGAACATAAGGAGCATAAGCAGGGAGTTGACGACCGCTTTTCTTGTGGAGCGTCCCACTCCCAGAGTGCCGCCTGTTGTGCGCATTCCCTCGCTGCAGGAGACGCCTGCGATTATCAGACCAAAAACCACCGTCTTTGCCAGACCGCTGTAGAGGTCTTTCAGCGTTATGAAGCGGAAGCAGTCGCGGAAGAAGACATAATAGTTGACGCCTACCTGAAGGTGTCCGACCATCGCGGCGCCGGCGATTCCTATGGCGTTGGCGTATATGGTGAGCAGCGGACAAGCCAGTGTCAGCGCCACAATACGCGGCATCACAAGATACTTAATTGGGCTAACAGACATCACCTCAAGCGCGTCTATCTCCTCCGCCACGCGCATTGAGCCGAGTTCTGCTGCCATAGCGCTGCCGACACGCCCCGCCAGAATTATCGCCGTCATCAGCGGTCCCATTTCTCGGGTCATTGACGCACCCGCCACCTGCGCTATTAAGTTCTGCATCCCAAACGGCTTAAGACTTAATCCTGTCTGCAGCGCAAGCACCATACCCACAAAAATGCCCACAAGCAGTGTCACAGGTAGACTCTGCACGCCGCAAACATAAAGTTGAAACAGTATCTCGTGACGCTTCTGCCACGCCGCACGCAACCACAAAAAAGACTCTATCACAAGCAGCAAACGGTATCCCGCGTTCTCCGTCCCCTTTATTAAAAACCTGCCTATCCCCGCAAAGACCTGCCTCATTTCTTCAGTCCTAAAGCCGCCTTTATCTTCTCCACCACCTGCCTGTTCTGCTCCTTCTCTATTCCTGTGGGGTCGTAATTTGTCAGGGCGGCGCTCACTTTGTAGGAAGCGTCTTGTAAGTCGGCGACACCTCTTTTGCGCAACTGCTGCGCCAACTTCATCGTCCAGTAGTCGCAGAGCATATTGCCAATTGCGTATTGGATATTGTTTTTGTCGTCGCGGAAGGTGAGGGTCGCCAGAAGGCTTGTTTGGAGTTTGAGTTTGCGGAGGGCTTCAAAAAGGATGTCGCGCGCAACGGAGATGGACTTCGCCTGGGGTAGGGCGTTGGTGAGGAACTTGCGCACACTGGGGCAACTCAAATCCAGCACAAAATCGCGAACTATGTTCTTGACGATTTCGGATAAGTCGTTTGGGGCGCGGCGGAGAGAGCGTGCTATGTCCGACAGTTTTGCCTGTGCGGTGTTGGTCACCTCTTGTGCATTGTCAAGAAGGGCATCCGCAACGGCGCATACCGCTTCGGGTGTTCTGTAGAACGCCAGAACATCCACTAACGCTGCTCTCACCCGCGCGCTCTTGACTCCCCTTTTGAAGATAGCCAGAAGGTGCTTAACAACGCTGGTGTCGGGGAAGTACTGCAGATAAAGAATCATATTTTCGGCAACAGCCGGGGTCTCTTTAAGGGCTGTGGCGAGGAGTGTGGGGATAGCCTCTTTGACTCCCCAGTTGCAGAGGATTTTGAAGGCGTTAAGACGCCCTTCTACTGTGGGGGCTTTGAGTGCTTTGATGAGCGCATCTTCGGCGGCGGGTTCTGCCAGAGCCAGCCAGGTTCCCGCTTCTTTGACGAGGCGGGGGTCGCGGCGCGTAAGGCAGGTGGCGAGCGCCTTGACCGCACGCGCACCACCCATCCGCCCCACCAACGCCATAATACCCGCAAGATTGGTCGCCCTCAATGCCACACCGCCTTCCAGCAGGTTTACCGCCAGATTGAAGTACTTTTCTGACCCCAATGTTGCCAGCGCCGCTGCCGCCCTTTGCACAATCCTGTCGTCAATGTCGTTCAGCACAATCCTATACAGCCTGTCCGCCGCTTCCCTCAATCGCAGCCTCCGCACCGCCTCTATCATATGCTCCCTTACCCGTATCGCCTCGTTGCTGCCTCCTTCCTCCTGCAGCGCTTGCAGTATGTAGCGTTTATGTTTCTTTGTCAGGTGTTTATAAAGGGTTGCGGCAGCCTCGGCGCGGATGTAG
This sequence comes from uncultured Planctomycetota bacterium, assembly GCA_964584815.1. Lineage (GTDB taxonomy): Bacteria > Planctomycetota > SKW154 > SKW154 > SKW154 > CAZPBO01. The sequence continues at coordinate 49,856 of CAZPBO010000003.1, read as the reverse complement.
CCGTTTTCGTGCACGAGCAGCGGTGCCAGCGCGTCCACAAGGTGCTCCACCTGCTCCTTGCTGAAGCATTTAAAAACAAAGCGTGACAGGAATGCCGCGGTATAGTTCTTCTGCGGGTCGTGTGATTTTGCCCACTCAAGCAGGCGCTTAAAAGTCCGCTCATCGGCGACGCGTTCAAAGTAGCGGCTTGCGGCATCCCACCACATTGAGGTCGGGTTGTTCAACTCCCATATCTGTGGCGAGAAGAAGAAGTCTTCCCACGATTTGTCGGCGACAGCGGCGAGAAGATGGAGCGCCCGTTCTCGCAGGTCGGTGTCGTTTTTGTCGTCAGCCCACAATGCGCGCAGGCGCTCCAGCATCTGCCTGTCGGGGTGCCTTTTAAGGTAGTGGCGCAGGATATGGTCGGCGGCGTTGCGAACCGTATCCGACGGTGCCGATAACTCTCCAAAAACCCTTTCTATTATCTTGCTGCCCCAGCGGTGATACGCCTCATACAACGCTTTCGCGCGGACTTCAGGGTCGTTGCTTTCAAGCCTTTCCCGCAGCGACTCATCCGCCATATAACTTATCAGAAAGTAAAGCCCCACCACCATCCCCGCAACGACACAGGCTATGACCGCAAAAACCCGCCACCTCCGCTTCTTTGTCACCTCTTTTATCCGCTCTTCTGCCATCCTTATCCTCCCCGCGCGATTATATCCCTTACCACATCCTCATCAAAACGATTTCCACTGCCTCAAAAACCGCCTAAATGCTTGTTATAATATCTACAGCCGCTTGAGGAGGGAGTTATGACTGCTCCAGAGGATGTGCGTAAGCGGGTGGAGCGACTGCGCAAAATCATCCGCTACCACGACTACCTCTATTATGTGCTTGCCTCGCCTGAAATATCTGACGCCGAATACGACCAACTCTTCCGCGAACTGAAGAGGCTTGAGGAGCGCTATCCTGAGTTGGTGACGCCCGATTCGCCGACCCAGAGAGTGGGCGCACGCCCAGATGTTATTCCTGAAGGCATCCCTCCACATCTTGCCGAACTCGCCCAGAAAACCTTTGAGGAGGTGCGCCACACAACCCCGATGCTTTCCCTTGACAACGCAATGGATGAGGGCGAGTTGCGGGAATGGATAGGACGCGTCTGTAGGGAGTTGGGGACAAAAGATGTGGAGTTTGTCTGTGAGCCGAAGTTGGACGGTCTTGCGGTGGAGTTGGTGTATGAGGAGGGACTGCTGCGGGTGGCGGCGACCCGCGGCGATGGCTATGTCGGCGAAAATGTCACTGAAAACATCCGCACAGTTAAGGCGATACCGAAGGTTTTGGAGGAGGCGCCTGAACTGCTTGAGGTGCGCGGCGAGGTCTATATGCGCAAAGACGCCTTTGAGCGGCTCAACAGGAAGCAGTTGGAGCGCGGAGAGAAGCCGTTTGCCAATCCGCGCAATGCCGCCGCCGGGAGCCTGCGCCAACTTGACCCATCCGTCACAAAGTCGCGCGAACTGGACTTTTTCGCCTACGCCAACGGTCTTATTCGCGGTGTCAATATCTCCTCACAAACCCAACTCCTTGATTTCTATAAGCGTCTGGGGTTTCCCGTTCCCGAGCATAAAGTCTGCCGCAGCGTTGAAGAGATAGCACAGTTTTATAAGGAGTTTCTCAAGCGGCGGGAGGCGTTGCCATATGAGGCTGACGGCATTGTGGTGAAGGTGAACGATTTTGCGCAGCGGGAGGCGTTGGGGGTGAAGGCGCGGAGTCCACGCTGGGCTATCGCTTACAAGTTTCCGCCGGAGCAGGCGCGCACAAAGGTCTTGGACATCGTCGTTCAGGTGGGCAGAACAGGCGCCTTAACGCCCGTCGCCGTGCTTGAGCCCGTCTATGTGGGAGGGGTGACGGTGAGCCGCGCCACGCTCCACAACCCAGACGAGATAAAACGCAAGGATGTGCGCATAGGAGATGTGGTGGTGGTGCAGCGGGCAGGAGATGTGATTCCAGAAGTGGTGCGTGTGGTGAAGGAGGAGCGCACAGGCAAGGAGCGCCCATTCAAGATGCCCGACAAATGTCCTGTCTGCGGTGCCACCATCGTTAAGGACCCCGACGAGGTCGTCCCACGCTGCCCCAACCGCAACTGCCCCGCTCAACTGAAAGAGTCCATTATCTTCTTCGCCTCCCGTCAGGCGATGGACATTGAAGGACTGGGACGCAAGACGGTGGAGCAGTTCATAAACGCGGGACTGCTTAAGGGGATTGCAGATATCTACCGCCTTAAGGAGCATCGCGACAAGATACTGCGGCTTGAGGGCTGGGGGGAGAAGTCGCTGGAGAATCTGCTTGATGGCATTGAGGCGAGCAAAAAACGCCCGCTGTCACGGCTGATAAACGCTTTGGGCGTGCGCTATGTCGGGGAACGCACAGCCGAAATCCTCGCCGAACACTTCGGCTCCATTGACGCTTTGATGTCAGCCTCGCTTGAGGAGTTGGAGAGCGTGGAGGAGGTGGGACCGATTGTGGCGCGTTCAATTCGGCAATTCTTTGATGATGAGCACAACAGGCGCTTGATAGAGGAGTTGCGCAGAGCGGGTGTGCGGATGTCGCAGCAGAAGACGGTTTCGGTGGTGGAGTCGCCGTTTGCGGGCAAAACCGTCGTCTTCACAGGTGAGTTGACCTCAATGACGCGGTCGCAGGCGCAGGAGTTGGTAAAGCGTCTCGGCGGCAAGCCGACATCCAGCGTCTCACGCCGAACCGACTTCGTCGTCGTCGGCGAAAACCCCGGCAGCAAATACCGCAAAGCGCGCCAGTTGGGGGTGCGCACGCTCACCGAGAGCCAGTTTCTGGCGATGGTGCCGAAGGAGTTTCAAGCGGATAAAACAGGTGCAGACGCAGGTTCAGCGGACTCGCACAGCGCAGGCGAAGCGAGCAGGGCGAGGGAAGACCGCGGAAAAGGACTTTTCTGACCCAGCCGTTATGGCGCGCTTTTATTTGCAGACTTCCTATCCGAGCGCACTCCACCTCTACAACTCCCTTGCCTGAACCGACATCAAGGACGACTGTGACGGCATCAGGTGGGGCGTCGTTGGGTGCTCGCAGTGTTACTGTTGCCTCCCCGCACAGGCGAATTTCAGTTGTTCGCACGGAGAGTTGAACGGGCGGCGCTGGTGGGCGTGGATGCAAATAAACGCCAAAAACGGCGGCAAGCAGCACCGCCGCCCCGCTTGCCGTCAGCCACAAAAGCACCCGCTTCCTTAAAACTACCTTCCCAACTCCGACAAAGCCTCCTCCGCCAACTCCCGCAACTTCGTCGCCGGGTCGTTCTGCTTTATGAACTTCAGCGCTTCAATTATCTTGGGGTCGGCAAGATGCAGCGTTTTGACCGTCTTTATCGCCGCTTCACGAACCGCATCACTTGACTCGTTCTTAAGCCCTGCCAGTATCGCTGTGGTCTGTTGGGGGGAGCCGATTTTTGCAAGCGCCTTAAGCGCCGCCACCACCACTTGTTCATCCGCATCGTAGACCAGTCCAGCCACATCCTTTGCCGCATCGCGAAGGTCAAGGAGTCCTGCTGCCTTCGCTGCTGCCGCCCTCACCACCGCTAACTTATGCCCCAACAACTTCTTCACCTGCTCCGCTGCTTTCACAACCCGCCCTTTGCCCGCCGCTTCACACGCCACCTGCAGCACCGTTCCGTCCTTGCTTCCCAACGCCACCACTACCACCTCGCTGTAGTCCACATCTGGATTGTCTATGTGCTTCAGCACAAACTGCGTCGCTGCTTCTGCTATGTCCTTCTCCTTATCCTGCACCAACTTCTTCAGCACATCCGGCGGCGGACATTCACCCAACTTCGCAAGCGAGGAGAGCGCTACACGCCTCACATCCGCCTCCTTATCGCCAAGAAGGGTTATGAGCCCTTCAAGTGTGCCTTTGCGGGTCACATTCCCTAACGCATCCGCAACCGTCTTCCGTATCCTTGCGTCCTTGTCTTTTGCCAAATCAACCAGAACTTTCACGACCTCTTTGTGGCGACGGGCGTGGTCGCAGAGTGCCAGTATCACTTCCTGCCGCACCTCAGGGTCGGTCTGCGATTTGGCTACCTCTATCAATGCCGCTGTCGCCTCATCGTATTCAGGCGCCTGCGCCAGATTCTGCGCCGCTTTCCCCCTCTGAAACTTGCTCTTGCTCTCGTCCTTCAGTATCTCTATGTTCGCCGCCACCTCACCCGCCGTAAACTTTGACTTCGGTGTCTTCTTCCCCCCTCCGCAACCCGCACCCAACACCACAATCAGCGCCACAGAAAGCCACCTCATCTTACAACCTCCAATCATCCCTCTTAACTCCCACCGCCACCGCTACTGCCACCCCTCCATCGTGACTTATTGACACCAAAATATTGCCTATTCCAAGCCTTTCCGCCACTTTTTCCGCTTCCCCTTTCAATCTCACCGTCAACGGTCCCCTTCCCTCAATCAGTATATCACGCCACCCAACTCCTTTGTCACGCCCCGTTGAAAGAACCTTCATCACCGCCTCTTTCGCGGCTATTCGTCCTGCTATATTCTCCGCTCCAACCAGATATCTCTCCTCCTCTTTGCAGAAAAGCCTTCTTAAAAAACGCCGCCCCCAACGCTCAACAAAACCCTTTATGCGCTCCACATCCACCACATCTATCCCAACGCCGTAAACCATACCATAACCCTTCCCAGCCTGACATTATATACAGAAAACGACGCAGGCGGTTGTCTCCCACCGATTTTTAGTTGTGCTCAAAGGACGGAGGGTGTGTCTATTCTTGTTTGTTCTGTTCCTTCTTCTGTTCAGGCGGTTTTTGCTCTTGGGAAGGCTGTGCGGGCTTTTCTTCTTTCTTTTCTGTCTCTGTAGGTTTTGGAGATTTCTCTTTTTGTGGTTCGGCTTTTTGCGGAGGTGGTCTTAAGGGTTCTGTGCCGATAGAGAATGCTTCCAATGCGTCCCAGAGTTTGCGCCGTGCTTCGGCGAGGCGTTCATCCACTTTATATCGGTCCCAGCCGTAGATGCGCCCGATTTCGGTGTAGGAGCCGATGTAGAGGTAACGCAGAAGGAGCAGTTCGCGTTCTTCTTTTGGCAGTGCAAGAACGACATTGAGGACGAGTTCGTTCAGTTTATCGGAGTTGACTTTTTCTGGTGCGCCGGCGGACTGAATGGTCTGGCGCAGTTCGTCTTGAGCGATGGCGAGGCTTGGGGGGGAGATTTCGTCACGATGTTGGGCGATGAAGCGCTCAGACTCGTGACGGATAAGCCGTGCGAGCCACCGCGCAAAATCTTCTTTTTCTCTTGGGAATTTGCGGATTTCAACACCTGCTTTGACCATAGCGACGCGGGCGGCGGTTCTTGCCAGTTTTTTGTCTTGGCAGGTCGCCAAAGCAAGGGCGGCGAACATCCCCGCGTATCGTTCAAGGAGCCATTTAAGAGCGGCGAGGTCACCGCCAACCGCGCGTTTCACTATCTCTTGCTCTCTTTCATCCATCGCAACTCCCCTACCTTCTTGCCGCGCGACGGATTTTATGTAAAATATGCTTGCGCTTCAAGTGGTTTTTTGAGGACATCGGTGATGCGCGTTTTGTTTATGGGCTCCCCTGAGCATTCGGCGTGGTTGATGGGCTATCTTCTGAACCGTGGTTTTGAGATATGTGCGGTGGTGACGCAGCCTGACCGACCGAAATCGCGTGGGTTGAAGTTGCGTCCGACGCCGGTGAAGGAGGCGGCGTTGCGGCTGGGGCTGCCGCTTTTTGCGCCCACCCGTTTGAGCCTTCAGGCGCTGCAGCATATTCGTGAGCGGCACAGACCCGACATAGGCGTGATATTCTCCTTTGGACAGATACTTCCGCCGGAGGTGGTGGAGTCAATGTTGTTTCTGAATCTGCATCTGTCGCTTCTGCCGCGTTGGCGGGGTCCATCGCCCGTTGAGCATGCGATACTGGCGGGTGACAGGGAGACGGGGGTGACGATACAGCGTGTGGTGGCGGAGGTGGACGCAGGAGATGTGCTGGCGGTAGAGCGTATAGAGTTGAGTGGGCGTGAGACGGCGGGAGAGTTGCGACAGCGTCTGACGGAGATAGGGGCATCACTGCTGGAACGCGTTTTGCTGGAGCGGCGGTTTCACGGGCGTCTGCAGGTTGGCGAGCCGACATATGCGCCAAAAATCAGCCGCAAACAGGCGGCATTGGTGTGGTCCGAACCTGCTGATGTGGTGGACAGAAAAGTGCGGGCGTTCAATCCAAAACCAGGCGCTTTCTGCACCGCCGTCATTGGTGACAGAAGGATAGAGGTCAAGATTCTTTATGGCGAGCCTGTGGGCGGTGAGATTTTTGGGCAGCCGGGTAGCGTTCGCTGCGACCGAGGCAAGTTGTTTGTCTGTTGTGGGGATGGTCTGTTCAGTGTGGAGAGTCTGCAGCCGGAGAATCGTAAGCCGATGGATGCGCGGGCGTTCATAAACGGCTATATTCGTCAACAGGAGGCGCGCTTTGAGTAGGCGCGGGCGCTCCTTTGCTCCTCCCCCGTCTCGTCTTCTCGCACTGGAAGTCCTTGTCAAGGCGGGCATAGAGCGCAGTTTTGTTGAGCCGCTGGTGCACGATGTTCAAAGCCGCTATGGCTTGGCGGATGCCGAAAGGCGCCTGCTTGAGGAGTTGGTGATGGGTGTGGTGCGGCGCCGACTCACACTCCTGCATATCATAACACATTTCCTCAAAGTAAAATGGGACAAGGTTGAGGATTATGCGCAGGCGGCTCTCCTTGTGGGCGCATATCAGTTGCTTTTCTTAAAAAAGGTGCCTGAATACGCGGCGATAGACGCCACAATTGAGGCGTTGAAGCGCAAGCGTCCACACGCAGTGAACTTCGTAAACGCGGTTCTGCGTTCTGTTGCGCGGGCGGTGGCGGTGCGCTGCGTATCGGAAGCGGAGTTGGGAGATGAAGTTGACCCGCGCAGATGCGTGCTGCTTCCTGACGGCGTAACGCTGCTCAATCAACCCCTTCTGCCCGACCCAACACGGGAATTTATGAAGTTCGCTTCGGTCTCCTACTCTGTGCCCGAGGAGTTTGTCAGGATTTTGGAAGAGCAATTAGGGAGGCGTCGCGCAGAAGAGGTGCTGCTTGTCTCGGTGACACCGCCACCTGTTTGTGTGCGCACAAATCGCTTGAAAATCCACCGCAACGCGCTCAAGAAATCGCTCCTTGAGTCGGCGATAGATGTGAAGACGGGCAGACATCCTGCGGCGCTGTATATGAAATTCGGCGGCGATTTGTCAACGCTTCAGCAGCATAAAAAAGGCTGGTTCTATGTGCAGGATGAGTCGGCAATGTGGGTTGTGGATGCGCTGGGGCTGACTGCGGGGATAAAGGTTCTGGACGCCTGCGCAGCACCGGGCGGGAAAGCCACCGCCATCGCTGAATGGACGCGCAACCAGGCTCTTGTCGTTGCCGTAGATGACGACATCAAGCGCCACAGAAGGACATATGAAAATGCCAAGCGTCTTGGGGCGGATGTGCTTGTGGTATGTGGGGATGCAAGACGCGCCGCCGACACCTTCTCCTGCCAGTTTGACCGCGTCCTCCTTGATGTTCCTTGCTCCAATACAGGGGTGCTGCGCCGCCGCGTTGAAGCCCGCTACCGCGCCACGAAAGAGCATATTGACAAACTGGTCCAACTGCAGCGCCAACTTATGGAAGGCGTTGCCCCGCTGGTCGCCCCAGGCGGTGTTTTGCTTTACGCCACCTGTTCCATACTGAAGCAGGAAAATGATGAGAATGTGGAGTGGTTTCTGGCAAACCACAGCGAGTTCTATCTGCGGCGTAGACGGCTCGCTCTGCCGCAACTGCGGGGACCTGACGGCTTTTTTTACGCCCAACTTGTGCGGAAGCGGAGATGATGCTGCTTTTTTGTGCTGCAAAGCAGAACCGCAACTCAGTCCGCGCACTTCTGTGTGCGCTTGAGGCGGCGATGGCGGAAGGGCACCTCCCCACAAAATTGCCCGTCAAAATTGCGCGCTCACACAAAGCAGCCATTGAGATGCTCAACAGCGGTGATGTGCTGTTTCTGTCTGTGATGAGCAGCCAGAGGGATGAGGGGGTGTTTGTGGCGAGTGAGGCACGCGGTAGGGGCGCCTTTGTTGTTGCTGGAGGTCCTGACCCATCGGCGTTGCCGCAGCAGTGGCTTGCGTTTGTGGATGCGGTCTGTGTGGGGGAGGGAGAGGTTGGGATGAAGCGGTTTGCTGTAGCGTTGCTTGAGGGGAGAAAGCCGCTTGAGGCGGCGCAGGACGCGGGTTTTGCCACAACCGCTTCCGCACCCAAAACCCACCGCACCGATATAAGAAGAGTTCCTCCAATTGCGCTTCGTTTCGGCGTGTTTGGTGCTATTGAGTTGACACGCTCCTGCCCCAACGCTTGTGCTTTTTGCCAAACGCCGAGACTGTTTGGTCCGCCGCGGCACAGACCGCTTGCCTCGGTGCTTGAGGCGTGCAACCAGATGTTTGCCCGCAACATGCGCGATTTGCGCTTCATAGCCCCCAATGCACTGGGGTATCCCCACTGGCGTCAGTTGCTTGAGGCGCTCCAACCCTTGCGCCAGAAAGGTGCACGCGTCTTCTTCGGCTCCTTCCCATCAGAAGTTCGCCCTGAATCACTGACGCCTGAGAACATCAAAATCCTGAAACGGTGCTGCGATAACACCCGCCTCGTTGTTGGAGTCCAAAGCGGCTCAGACGCGACGCTTAAGCGCCTGCGACGAGGGCATACGGTGGCGGACGCAGAGGCGGGGATTTGTTATGCGCTTGAGGCGGGCTTTGCCGTTGAAGCCGACTTCATATTCGGCTTCCCAGAGGAGGTTGAGCCTGAGGAGGAGTTGGAGCGCTCGTTGTGGTTTGCGGAGCGTCTGGCAGAATCAGGTGTAAAAATCCACGCTCACTGGTTCCTGCCCCTTCCTGGAACGGATATGTCGGGGATGCGTCCCAGCCGTCCGCCGGAAGGGGTGGAAAGGCGCCTGCAGCGACTTCTTGGGCGTGCGGGAACAGGTAAGTGGCGCACGCAACGCCGCCTCGCCGAAAAACTCCTCAATTCCTCCACTCAATTTTTACACTTAACAGGTTGACAAAAGTAACGATATTAGGTATGTTGAAACTGCACACTGAGTTTGGTGGAGGGTTTGCAGTGAAAGCGTTTAGGGTTTTGTTTGTTGGTCTTTTGGTGTCGGCGGTGTTGACTTCGTGCAGTTGCGGCGGGCACAAGCGCAAAAAGCACAAAACCAGAACAGGTGACCTGACGGTAACGGGGCTGAATTTGGGTAATCAGACCGTCTCTCCGGGCACGCAGGATGTGCCGATTCTGTGGTTCCAGATGCAGACCAACCAGGCGATAGTGGTGGTTCAGTCCATAACATTCAAGGCGGACGGGACGGGTGACGACGCCGCACATGTTGACAATGTGGAGTTGTGGTTGGACGCCAACAATAACGGTCAAGCCGACGCCGGCGACACCGTCCTCGGGTCTGGCACCTACGCCGCCGACAACGGCACCGTAACCATCTCTTGCAACAGGATGATTTTCTCAAACACCACAGAATCCTGGCTGCTGACATATGATTTCAACGCAAGCGCAAGCGGCACCTTCACCGCGTCCATCCAGAATGTGGAGACCGATGTAAAAGCGACAGTTGGTGGTAATGCAACCCAGCCGTCAGGCGGCACCATAACAGGTGCCACTATAACCATATCCGCCGGTGACCTTACCGTCACCGTCGGTCCCAACCCACCATCAGACTCCACAGTCAACCCAGGCTCTACCAATGTGCCTGTTTTGCAGTTCACCCTCACCGCCGGTTCCCAGGATGTGACCGTTGTCAGTGTCAAGATTAAGGCGAGCGGCACAGGTGACGACGCAGCCGACATAAGCGCTGTTCACCTCTATCACGACGCCAACGAAAACGGTCTCTATGACTCAGGTGAAACAGAAATCGCAAACGGCACATATTCAGCCGATGATGGTGAACTCACCTTCACCTGTAACCGCACCATATCCGCCAATTCCTCTGAAACCTGGCTTGTTACATATGATTTCAACGCAAGCGCAAGCGGCACCTACACCGCCTCCATCCAGGACATAACAACCGATGTGGTGGCAACGGTGGGGGGCAACCCGATAACCCCAGGTGGGACAAGTCCTATAAATGGCGCTACCATCACTGTGTCTCCTGCTCAATTCACCGTTGAAGCAGGTCCCGCTATGCCCGCTAATCAGACCATCCCGCCAGACCAGAAAAATGTTCCTATACTGCAGGTCAAACTCTCCGTTCCTTCTGGTGCTTCAAGCGATATCACCGTTATCTCAGTTACCTTCACCGCAAGCGGTTCAGGCGATGACAAAAACCACATTGACGCGGTCAAACTCTACCTTGATGCCAACGAAAACGGGCAGTTAGACGCAGGCGAAACCCAGATTGACACGGACAAACAATACTCCGCCGATGACGGAACCGTCACATTCAGTGTGAACCGCACGATTTCGGTCGGCTCTTACGAGGTTTATCTGCTTGTTTACGATTTTAACGCAAGCGCTGATGGCACATTCAAAGCATCCATCGCCGACATAACCACCGATGTGGTGGCGCAGGATTCCGGCGGCAACTCCGTTACTCCAGCAGGTGTCAGCCCCATTGACGGTGCCACAATCACTGTTTCAACCGCCGGTCCTGTGGTGCTTTCTGCTGAGTTGAAGGAGGATTCAGCAACCCAGAACGGTCAGGGCGATGCGGGCGAGACCGTTGTCGTCACCTTTGACAAAGATGTGGTGGTGAACGGTTCTCCTGACCCGAACGCGGTCTTCAATCTGCCCGTTACAAACGACAGTTTCGGCACAGGTGCCACACTTGCCGCAGGACCCAACTCCAATCAGGTCACCATCACACTGGGTTCAGGCTGTGTCATTACCGCAACAGGACTGTTTGACCCCGCAAATACAAACGCCGGCGACCCAAGCGGGATAGATATATCCAACACTATGCCGAATGATGCGATTGAGGATGCCGCGGGTCTGGATGCCAAACCCTCAAATCCTGTTGACATTACCTGTCCTTATACTCCGGGACAGACCGTTACGGGGTTTGCAATAAACGCGCTTGACCCGCTCGGGCAGCAGTGGGGCAATGTGGTGGTGCAGTACATCGTTGCCTGCGATAATGCGAGCACCAATTTAAGCGTGACGGTGGAGTATTACGATGGCAGTCAGTGGAAGACGGCGACAAGCGCGGCAGGTTCCGACCCTCTCACAAACTTCAACGCAAGCGAGAAAGGTGATTTGCGCATCTTCGTCTGGGATTCTTATGCCGATATGCCGAATGCGGGCGAGACGAGCGACTACGACAAAGTGATGCTGCGTTTCACTGTCACCGACGGCACAGACAGTCAGCAGGACACAGCGGAGGTGATGCTTGACAACAAGCCGCAGGTGATATGCGGTCCTGACCAGGTGGTGAATGTGGGTGAGTTGGTCTATGTTGATGCGGGGCGTAGTATTGACCCTGCCGGCGCCGCGCTCACCTACACATTCACGCTGACGAGCCAGCCGTCAGGTTCTGCGGCAACGCTGACGACTGTAGACTATCTGACCTCATTCACAGCGGATGTTGCAGGCGATTACGAGATTGAGGTGCGTGTTGAGGCAGGCGGTCGCACATCTGACCCGCTGACCGTTAAAATCACCGCCGTGGAAAACAAAAATGTCGCCGGCAAACTCCATCTCGGTAACCTAAACGGCACACTGC
>CAZPBO010000003.1:4133-37983 GCA_964584815.1 uncultured Planctomycetota bacterium | reverse complement strand
CAGGCGACAATGGAACTGTAAACAACACGGTTGGATATGTCGGGTCAAACTTTACACTTCAGGAGTATGGTAGTATTGACACAACCAACGCAAATAATGCGAGTAAATTGCTCTCTTTCGCTGAGCAGACAACTCACATTGGAAGGCGGGTCTCCTGCGAGACGCAAGACCACGGGAACGGCTTAAACGCATGGGTCTGTGTGCAGAACACGCCGCAGAACGGGGTCGCTATATTCAACATTGATAGCGTGGGAGAGGGTCCTGTTCCTGGAACTAATCCGCCACAGTATAACACAGGCTTGAACACAATAACTTCTTTCACCTGGGCGCAGGGATGGGACACAGACGACATTCCAGAAGACATCTGGGTTGACAACGCAAACGGCAAGGTGTGGGTGGTGTTCCAGCGGTCAGGTGAGAACGGCGGTGTTTGTGTGATAGACTGCGCGAGCCAGACGGTGGATTTGCGTTATCAGATACCGCTTGCGACGGACGATGCCGCGCCGTGGCGACTCCTTGCCCTACAAAGCGACAATGTCCTGCTTGCCACCGACAACGACCACGACAGGGTATTTGTGCTCCGTGTTGACGATTGGGCAAACCCTGCAAGTGTTTCGCTTGATTACGCCATTAAAGTGAGCAAACCGTATGATTTGGAGTATGACACTCCGCGCAGCAGGGTGCTTGTCACAAGCCCTGACAACTCCGATATATACGCTTTGACGGGACCTTGGTCACCCGATATTGATGTGGTTACAAGCGCAGACACGATATCGTCGTTTGCGGTGGCGCATCATCCACGCAAAGCCGAGATTTACCTTGTCTATTGCGAGGGCACAGGCGCCAACTCGGCTATCAAGTTCACCAAATCTACAGACGGTGGTCTCACCTGGAGCAGCCCTGTTGAGTTGAGCCAGGGACCGTTTACATATGTGAGCGACCCTGACATCACCGTTGACCATCTGGGCAACATAATAGTTGTGTGGCAGTCTGACGGTGGTGTGCCGGTGGATGGGGTTTATCTGACGCGCTCATCGGACGGCGGTCAGACTTGGGAGACACCTGTAAGATGTGAGCCGAACGGTGCACTTGGCACCACAAGACGCAAAGACCCTGCCGTCACGGTGGACGCTGCCGGCAATATCGTCATCACCTACATAGTTGATGACGGAAGCGGCAATGTGCAGGCTGCAATTATGAAATCTGTGGGTGGACAGAGTTGGCTATACTGGGGTGCTGACAACGATAACGCGGTTTCAAGCGCCACCGACTGCTCGGCGCCTGATGTTGTGGTTGTGCCCGATGCGAGCGAGCCGCTGGGCAAGGTTGTTGCGACTTGGCATCAGGGGACGGCGACGAGCGCCTTCTATTCCTATAGTGTCGCCAACCGCGGCTGGCAGCCGACAGGCGGCGCAGAAGCGCAGGTCAACCACACAACAGGTAACGCGGTTGACGGTGCAGTCTTTGTGAACGGCTCGCTTGAGCCGCGTTTCTGCTGGTCGGATGACACAAACGCCACGCCTAATCACGATGTCTATTTTGGTGATGGTTCATCCGATGTGGTGATAGACAACGCAAACGGCAGTGACCGCGCCAAAGTGCGGCTCGTCTTTGTCAGCGGCACCGATTATGTCTATGCCGCCTACATCGTGGACAGCAAGTTCATCTACTGGGCGACAAGCGACGACGCAGGTTCCTCTTGGACGGTTGAGCAGTTGCTCTTCAGCGATGCGACTCGGAATGAGGTTGTGCCGCTGACGAACAGGACGATGACGCGGATGGTGCTGTGGCTTGAGGAGTTGGCTTCAGGCGGCACCGTCATCAGATTCTCCCGCTTCAGATAATGTTTAAGGCGGATGAGAAGGGAAGAGGGCGCCCGAAAAGGGCGCCCTTCTTATCACATTGCCAGACCTTACAGGGGATGGTTATTCCTTCCGCTGCCGTTTGCCCCAGTTGAGGAGCGTCTCGCCCCATTTGCGTGTTTGCAGAAACTGCAGGTAAACAAGCGCCTGCTCTTCCGCCTCAGACAGGTCTTCACCGAGCCTTCCGCGCTGGAGCAGGTCGTGCACCCAGTCAACGAAACGGCTCTCACCAGAAGCGCTTTGGGCGTATAGTTCAGAGAGTATAGCGATGGTTCCGAATATCTGGGGTTCGCGTCCGCCACTTAAACCGCCTTCTGCCACCTGCGGCAAGCGTTGGGCAAACTGCTCAAGCGTTTCCCCCTCTTTTGCCTGCAGCACATATATCCACAGAAGTCCCAGCATCTGGTCTTCTTGAGCGGTGGAGTTGAGCCAATCCAGCATGGATGTGCCTTTTGGGGCTTCCACCGAGTAGCGCAGACAGAGCGCGACTTCGGCTTTCTCCACAGATGGGGGATCCCCTGCGGGGCGCGCAACCAGTGAGAGCATCATTCTTTCTGCATCCTGCATAACTACATCTCCAAAAGCGCATCTATGATAGCGAAAGTTGGGCGTGGCAGTCCAGTTCCTTGTCCAAAAAAGCGAACTTTCTTTGATTCGGGTGGCGCGTTGTTGACAATAGTTGTGAAGGTCGGCTTAAGGGGTGCGCCTATGAGCAAGAAGATAGCGACGCGTTGTTTGAGGGGTGCGTGGAAGTTGGTAAAGCGCGCGCAGGATGAGTTGGACGCAGCGCTTAAAAAATACGGTGCTGACACGCCTGTTGAGTTCCCCAACACAGGTTACTATCTGCCAATTTCTTACGGACTTGCGGGGATGAAGATAACCAAACTCGGGGAGTTGGAGCCGCTTCTGAACAAAGCGCGGGCGCTTCTCTTGCCCCCAAGTAAGCGCTGGAAGTTCTACGGCAAAGAAGTTCCGCTTCCAGAAGAACCGTGGCTGCCTGACGAGAATAACCATGTTCCGTATCTGGGGATGGTGCTTGATGCGGGGATTGCAACCCTGTTTGCGGATGAGATAATTGAGGCGATAAAGTACGCAGACCCCAACACCTGTCCATATCTGCCCAACGCGGAGGAGCCGACTGAGGAGCGTCTGTGGCTTGGCGCGGCGAACGATGTGATAATGCGTGAGCGCGGTATTGAGTTCGTGGACGGCACAGCGCCTGGTTTTGCGGCGGTTGTGGGGTTCTGCAAAGATAATGAGACAGCGGTGAAGATAGCAACGGCGTTGCAGGAGCGATGCATATATGTGTTTATTGCGGCGGCGACGGATGGGAAGTCGTTTGCCTATCAGTTGCGCGATGCAGGTGTGCAGATAGGCTGGCCGGTGCGGCTGGTGCCGTTCGGCGATGATGTTACGGCGGCGATACACGCACTGGGATTTGCGACGCGGGCGGCGCTCTCTTTTGGCGGCGCAAAACCCGGAGACTACCGTCGCATCCTCCGCTACAACCGTCTCCGCATCTATGCTTTTGTGCTTGCTTTCGGTCCTGTTGATGATGAAAAACACGCTGAAGCCGCAGGTGCCATAAATTACGGTTTCCCCACCCTCTCTGAAGAGGATATTGACCAGATACTGCCTACAGGTATCTGCACATATGAGCATGTGGTGAGTCCTGTGCCAGCAGATGAGATAGTGGACAAGGCAATAGAGGTGCGCGGTCTTAAGATAACGGTAGCAAAGGTGCCGGTTCCTGTGCCGTATTCGCCGGCGTTTGAGGGCGAGCGTATAAAACGGGACGATATGCAGGTTGAGTTGGGCGGACCGAAAGCGGCGGGGTGGGAGTTGGTTCAGATGCGCGATATGTCGGAAGTTCAGGACGGCAAAGTTGAGGTGGTGGGACCCGACTTTGACCAGATGGATGTGGGCTCATCCAACCCGATAGGGATTCTTGTGGAGGTCGCAGGACGCAAGTTTGAGAAAGACTTTGAGCCGATAGTGGAGCGGCGTGTTCACGACTATATCAACCAGGCTCAGGGGTTGTTCCATATGGGGCAGCGCGACATAGTGTGGATGCGTGTGTCAAAGGCGGCGTTTGAAGCGGGTATCCGCGCCGAGCACATCGGCAAAATCATTCACGCCAGATTCCATCAGGACTTCGGCAACGTCCTTGACCGTGTGCAGGTCACTGTCTTCACCGACAAAGATGAGGTGGAGAAGAGACTGGAGTTTGCGCGTTCGGTTTACAAATATCGTGATGAGCGTATTGAGGGAATGACAGACGAAGAGGTGGAGGTTTTCTACTCCTGCACACTGTGTCAGTCGTTTGCGCCCACCCATGTCTGTGTTGTCACGCCTGAGCATCCAGGGCTTTGTGGTGCTTACAGTTGGCTTGACTGCAAGGCAGCATATGAGATTGACCCTTCAGGTCCCAACCAGCCGATTAAGAAAGGGCGCACCCTTGATGAGAACCTCGGAATTTGGGAGGGTGTAAACCAGTTCATCTATGAAAAGTCCAACAAGACCATAGAGCAGATGGCTGCCTACAGTATGATTCAATTCCCGATGACATCCTGCGGTTGCTTTGAGTGCATAGCGGCGGTTCTGCCTTCCTGCAACGGCTGGATGGTTGTGGACCGCGACTTTCCTGGTGAGACGCCCTGTGGTATGAAGTTCTCCACGCTTGCGGGAATGGTTGGCGGTGGTAACCAGACCCCAGGCTTTATGGGGCATTCAAAGCGGTATATCGCCTCGCGCAAGTATATGCGCGCAGACGGCGGTCTGAAACGGCTTTGCTGGTTGCCGAAGCAACTGAAAGAGGAGTTGCGCGAATTGCTGCAGAAGCGTTGCGAAGAGATGGGCATTCCCGACTTCATTGACAAAATTGCAGATGAGACCATTGCCACTACAGAAGAGGAAGTGCTTGAGTTTATGCAGAAGGTAGGGCATCCTGCGCTTGAGATGGAGCCGCTTTTCTGATAGCCGCGCCGCAGTTAGGCATTCGGGGCGCAATCTCGTTGCGGTTGCGCCCCATTTTTTGTTGCCAAACATCCACTTTGCCGAAAAAATGGTGTGCGCTTAAGAGGTGCTCCGAAATATGGGGTTTGTCATAGTCGGCGCGATAGCAGGCTCCCTCCTTATACTCCTTGCTATTCAATGGCTTCTGCTGGAAGACCATCGCTCTCCCAATAAGGGGTTTTCGCCTGACGACCTGCTCACCAACATCCGCCTTGAGACGGTGTTTGACCTGTTTGGGCTGTTTGTGCCCAAAAAGACCCGCTTTGTGGGGGAGAAATCTCGCCTTGTTGCGTGGCTTACCCGCAAAAACCGCAGAAACCGTCGTCTCCAGTATCGCATCATAATGCGCATGACGCGGCAGCAACGGAAGCGCTATCTCCAATTGGAGCAGCGCGAAATTGAGAAAATTGCCCGCAAAGCCAATGTAGCACCCCAAGATGTGGTGGAGTTGGTCATACGCCCCTGCGCCCAGATAGACCGTCTTCTTCGCAGAACAAAAGCGCGTTAGTCAATCCTTTTTCGCCTGTATACCGCCCTGCTCATTCCTTCTTTCGCCCAAGACGCACTCGTATGCTCCGTTCCGCAAAGCAAAACTCCTTCTGCAGGGCGTAGGAAAGCAGCGCCGATGTGGTGGCGCTTCCTTTCTCATCTATAACGGTCAGTCCCACAATTGCGAATATCGCAAGCGGCGATGCGGTTGTGGACGACCAAAGGATAAAGGTTCTCTTTACGCGGTATATGGGACCGACAAAGAGAAAAGATGCAAGACCGTTTTTGTCGGTCTTTACGGGAGCAAGTGGGTAGAGCCGCGGAGCGTCTGCCAGAAGCGGCACCTGTTGAAATGTAACCGTGGCTGTCACCACTGCCCCCTTAACGGGTCTGTCGTCTTTGTCCACAACCAAGACCCGCAAAAGAAACTGCGGCTTTTTCTGCTCCACGCTTACGCAACCACATGCAATCAGAACGAGGCAGAAGACAAGGCGCATTAGGTGTCCTCCAATCACCCCGAATTTTACATATACTGGTGCGTCAAACAACATTGAATGAGGTGACGGTCTCTGCTAATATATGCTGTGGCGACGGGGGCGATAAATGGCTCTGGTAAAACCTGGAGAGGCGCTCATATTTGATGTTGACGGTGTTCTTGTGAGCACTGAGGAGTCTTTCCACGCAGCGACAATTGAGACGGTGCGTCGCTTAAGCGGGCGGGAGCCGACTCTTGATGAGATAATGAGGTTGAAGGAAGCGGGTGGGTTTAATGACGATGTGGATGTGGCAGCCGAGTTGCTACGCCGACGGGGCGTCAGCATTCCGCGAGGGCAGGTTGAAGCGCTGTTCCTTGAGATTTATGAGGGTAACGGTGAAGAGGCAGGCACAATGTGGAAAGAGCAGCCGCTTATTGAGCGCCAAACGCTGAAAGTTCTGAAAGCACATTTTTCGCTTGCGATATTCACAGGACGGTTGCGTCGCCATATGGTCAGCGCAGCCAACCGTTTCGGCTTCCACGGTTTTTTCAAGGTGTGGGTTTGCCTGGAGGATACCCCGCAGGGCAAGCGCAAACCACATCCGTTCGGACTGCTTCTGGCGCTGGCACGTTTGGGCTTGACAAAAGGCGCCTATGTCGGCGACATTCCTGACGATATGCGCTGCGCAAAAGCCTCTGGACTCACCGCCATCGGAGTTGTCCCACCCTACGCCGGCAACTCCCGCAAAAAAGCCCTTCTTGACGCCGGTGCAGATGTCGTCGTTGATTCTGTCAACCGCCTTCCTCAAATCCTGCTTTGACTACTTCCTCTCAAGACGGCGCAAACTCTCTGAATCAGGATATATCTGGAGCGCTTCCTGTAAGGTCTTTTCCGCTTCCTCTTTCTTGCCGAGGCGTTTGTATGTTAGAACAAGCCCTATGTAGGCGCTTTTAAGGAGTTTGTCGTCAATGCGGTGTTTCTTGGACGCGTCAACTACAGCGCGGAAATCCCCCAGCGCCTGCGCGGTCATTCCCGGGGAGTAGAAGCGTCCCCAACCGCGGGTGACCCTGTAGCGCAACTCCTGAGGCGCCAGTTTCACCGCCTTGTCCAGCCACTTGAGCGCTGCAAAAGCCAACTCCCCCATTTTGGGTCCCAGCATCGCGCCTTTTGAGGGGTCGTTACCCGCCTCTGCCTGCAACGCCGCAAGATGCGTATACGACTCCACTGCACGCATATAACAGAGCGGCGCCGTCTCACCTCCCTCGCCCTCCAACTCCTTCGCCAATGCCCCCAGACGCTTCCCCGCCTGCTCAAGCAGTTTCGCATCTTTTACACGCCATATCACATCCATAATTCCACCCAGAACCTCAATGTCCTGCGGGTTGTTTTTCAGTTTTTCCAGCAACTTTTGCAGTTTTGCCGCCGCCTCCTTGCCCCTTCTGCTTTCCTCACCTTTGTTTTGCTTTCTTCCCTCTTCGCCCCTCAACACAAGGCTCTTCTTCAGGCGGTTTAACTCCTCCTTCAGACGGCGGTTCTCATCACGCAGTTCTTCCACGCTTTTTTTCGCCTCCTCACCACTCTTCTTTGCTTCACCAAGGTCCCTTATCAACTGCGAAACACGCGCTTTCAATGCCTGATACTTCTGTTGCCACATTTGCACATCTTGTGTCGCCTGCGTTATTTTCTGCGGCTCCTTGATGGCGAAATACGCAAATATTGTTCCTGCAATCACAAGTCCTAAAAGCATTCCTGTAAAAAACCGAGCCATAACCTGCCTCCTCAAAACGGTAGAAGACCTGGGGGAATTGGAAGGGAACCTGTGATGCGGCGCATCTCCTCCTGTGCTGCCTCGTCAGCCTTGCGCTGCGCCTCCTCCACTGCCGCAACCACCATATCTTCCAGCATCCCCACATCACCCCCTTCTACCACCTCCTTTGATATCTCAATTTTAAGCAGCATCTTCTTCCCGTTTACAAAGGCTTTCACCACACCACCGCCTGATGTCCCCTCATAGACCCGCTCTTCAAGGTCCTTTTGCAGACGCTTGATTTTGGTCTGCAGACTCTGCACCTGACGCATCATCTCCTCCATTCCGAACATCTCTTATCTCCTCAAGAACAGCACCAGGGAAAAGGCGAAGGACGCTCTCAACCTTCTCTTTAAGTGTGGGCGGCAGGGAAGCGTTTTTTGAGCGGAGGCGGGGGTCAGGTTCAACCTTAACGCGTGTTGCTCGCCCAAGCAGACGGCTGACCACTGCGCTCATCGCCCGTTGCAGCGCCTCCAGAGCCAAGTCTTGCGAGACGAAATTGGGGTGTATCCCGACAACGAGGGTGTCGTCTGATGAGGAAAGGAGGGTGGCGCTGGCGATGATGGCGCGGTGTTCGGGTTTCTCAAGCCGTGAGAGAATTTGGCTTCTTAAGGTGAGCCAGTTTGTGGTGGATGGTTTTGTTTGGGGCTGCACTGGTTGCTTTGTGGCAGGGTTTGTTGGTGGTGTTGTTGGATGGCGTGTTTTTGAAGGGTTGGGATTTTGCTGGATGTAGCGGACGAGGTCGGCGATGGTTCCGCGATGGGCGGCGCGCATAAGCGCAACCTCAAAGAGGAGGTCGGGATGTGCGGTGGCGCGCATTCTGTTACGCGTCTCAAGCAGGTTGGCGAACAGAACCGTCAGCGCACGGGGGTCTATGTCGCCCAATGTGCGTAATTCGCTCTCACTGAAGAAGCGCAGAAGATGCTGGCTGGATGTGAGTCGCAGCACAAGCAAATCCCGCAGAAGAAAGAGCAACTCATCGGCAAGTCTCTCAGGGCTGACCCGTGTGGTCGCCTCGCCGTAAACATCCGCTAACGCGGAGGGGTTTCCGTCAACGAGAGCGCATAATATTCGGGCAAGCAGCGAAAATGGCGGGGTGCCGAGCAACCGCTCTAACTCTTCGGTTTTGGGGGATTTGCCCGCGTATGCGACCAGTTGGTCAAGAAGAGATATGGCATCACGCATAGAGCCGCGGGCGTATCTTGCGATGCGGCGCAGAAGTCCTGCCTCCACCTCAAAACCTTCCTTTTTGCACACAAAAGACAGGCGCTTAAGCAGCGCCTCAAGGCGTAGAGGCGGGAAGTCAAACTCGTGGCAGCGGCTGCGCACGGTTTCAGGCAACTTCTCAGGCTCTGTGGTGGCAAGGATAAATAGGACAAAGGGTGGAGGTTCTTCAATCGTTTTGAGGAGGGAGTTGAATGCGTGGCGGCTCAGCATATGCGCCTCGTCAATGATGTAGATTTTGTATGGAGAGCGTGTGGGGCGGTAGGCGATGTTTTCAATGACGGGTTTGATTTCGTCAACGGTTCTGTGGCTGGCGGCGTCTATCTCAAGGACATCCACATCTTGTCCTGCGGATATGGCGCGGCAGATGTCGCAGGTGTTGCAGGGGGTGGCGTCTTTTGTGTTTGGGCAGTTAAGTGTTTTTGCGAGGATGCGCGCCATGGAGGTTTTGCCCACACCACGGGGACCTGCGAAGATGTATGCGTGGGCGAGGCGGTTTGAGAGAACGGCGTTTTTGAGCGCATCAGCAATCGGTTCTTGTCCGACCATATCGTCAAAGGTTGCGGGGCGGTATTTACGCGCCAGAGCCAGATAATGCGCCATAGCGGCTCTCCAAGCAAAATTGAGAGGGGTCGCGCGGGTCTGGTTTGACGGCGTGACTCGGTCGGCTGGTGACCGCTTTCGGCTCCAGATACGCCAACCCGAACGCACGGGGCTTTCCGCTTAGGGCTGCTCCCTTCCGGGCCTGACCCGGTTCACGGCGCCCCGTCGCTCGGAGCGCATCCTTCATCGCCGCGCCTGCCACCCCGACCACCGAACCACAACCGCCTCTACCAGACTATTCGCCCCCGCTATGGCGGATTGCGGGTTACAGGGCACCGCCAACTCCCCGGCATAGCGCGACCCCATTCCATTTTAACGCCGCCTCCGTCGCCGCGCAACTATTTATCTCTTCATACGCACCGCCCTGTCACCACGCTGTGGAAGCAGCGTCTTCTCCAGTATCAGCGCACGCGACATCTTATCTATCACCGCCTGTATCACCAACTTCGCTATCGGCTTGCCCTCACGATATACCTCAAAAATGTCGCCCTTCTTCACTCCATTCTCACTGCCCACATCCAGCACCACAACATCGTCCCGCGGCACAACCATTGTCACCCTCGCTACCACAGGCTTTTCCCCGCCTTTTGGCGGTTTTGGTGTTTCCTCCTTCTTTTCTTTGCTCAACTTCAGACCTGACAACACCTCCACAAGACGCTCTATCTGCTTCTGCAGCGCCGCAACCTGCCTCTCCAGCGCCGCCAGACGCTGCTCAAGTCCGGGAAGGCGCCTTACCCACACCACCACATCATCCCCTGTTTTTGCCTCCCCCTCTATCAGTTTCGCGTTTGACACATTCTCATCAAACACTGTCACAACACGCATCTTCCCAACGCGCTTGCCCTCACGCATAACATCCAGTATTTCCCCACCTTTAAGCCCCGCCGCAGAACCGAGATTCACAACACCTATCCCCTTTTTTTGCTCAAAAACGGTGATGCAACCACTCACTTTCTTCAATCCAGCCGCTTTCTTAAGAGCGCTGTTCTCCTCCTTGAGCGCTTTTATCTCGCCCTTAAGCCGTTTTATCTCCTCTTTGAGCGCCTTATTCTCTGCTTTGAAATCCTGCTTGCCCTGATTTTTTTGCTGCTGGGGTGGCTCTTTTTTCTGCTCTTGCGCGAACGCAAAGCCTACAAGAAGAAACGCAAGCAACACACAGCGCATTCCTTTCTCCTTATTATCGTTTTATCCTGCGGTCGGATTTTGACCTTTTCGTTGGGCTTCTATCCTCTTTACTCCTTTCTTTTTGGGGTTGTCTGGGGCGGGTTGTGCGTCTTTCTGTGGTGGTTTTGCGGGATTGTGCTGGTTTTGGGGAAGGCGTTCTAACGGTTCTACGAGTTGGGGTTTCTGTTTTTGTGGGTGTGAGACGGGTGGGCGATGGGGATTTGGGTGAGGACGCGGCGGGTTTTGGTGACGGGGAGCGGATGATGCGTTTTGGGGAGGTGGAGCGAGATGGATGGGATGGACGGGGAGGTGGTGTGGCGCGGATGGTGCGTGTTGGCGGATATGAGCGGCGCGTTGTGGAGTAGCGTGGGTAGGATGAGCGTTCAACGCGACGGGGTGGGAGGTAACGCACTATTATGTTGTGGCGTGGATGGCTGGCGGGGACATACCAGAAGGCGTCGGGCAGATAGTAGATGCGCCGCCACGGTCCACGCCAAGAGTAGCCGTAAAACCAACAACCGCTGTAGTAGCAATACCAGACGCCGTCAACAAAATAGATGTCGTATTGAGGATACGGCGCCCAGTAAATGTGGGTTTCAGAGACACGCACAAGGCGGGGCTCCTCCTTGATAATAATTGTGGTGTTTTCCTGCTGTGGTGGGGGTGGGGGCTGTTTATAGCGCACTGTGTAGGTGGGGGTGGGCTCCTCGTAAACGCGTGTGGTGTAGTAACTCGGATACGGCTCATAGACCACGCAACCCGCAACAGCAACAAGCAACACCGCCCATCTCATTGCTCCGCCTCCAAGAAAGTGAAGAGGTTCTTGCCTGCTTGTATCACATCGCCGTTTTTCAGTTCGGCTTCTGTTACGCGACGACCGTTCAGAAAGACCCCGTTTGAGGAGCCGAGGTCGGTCACCAGCCAGCGACCGTGTTTTTTGTGCACAAGGCAATGGGTTCGCGAAAGCATCGGGTCGTCAGGAACCGATATGGTGCACGCCCTTGAGCGCCCTATCATGGTTGGGTTGGGACCCAACTCAAACACCGCGCCATCGCTTTTGCGAACCAACTTCGCCACCACTCACCTCCTCCGTCGTCTCCTTTTATATTCTACCACTTCCCCCTTTTTGACGGAGACAGTATAGAGAAATTCTACAGCACCGAGCCGTTCTGAGATAAGGAGAACGAGCGTGTCTCCGCGGCGCTGGAAGGAGCGCAGGTCGCTTTCGTCCACATCGCCCCCCACATTACGCAGAAAGCCCACCGCCACCTTTGTTGCCTCCTCCACATCTTTTGGCAGCGTTTTGCTCTTTTCCTCTTCTGCGAATATGCGGTGGTGTTTTGGCTTGGACGGGGAGCGCCAAGTTTTTGTGCGCAGCGCATTTATGAAGGAGGCGATGTCCCGAAATCTTTTCTGTCGCCGCACGAACGCTCCTGCAAATGCCGCATCAACCTCCTCCCCGACCTCAACAAAGTCTGAGATTTTATCGCCGGGCGCGGGCAGACGCCCTGTCAAACATTCAAACAGCACAACACCGAGCGAGTAGACATCGTCCGCCGGCGCAGGTGGCTCACCCCGTCTCTGTTCCGGACTCATATATTCAAGTGTGCCGCCCACCACCTCCTGCGTTGAAAGAAACGAAAGAGACAAATTCCTGTGCGTCCTTTGCTCCTCAAAGAAGCGCCAGAAACCAAAATCCCCCACTTTTGCTGTGCCGTCTCCATCAAACAGAATGTTTTCCGGTTTCACATCCCGATGCACCACCCCTTTCTGATGGGCGAACTGCAACCCTGCTGCCACATCCGCCACCACCCTTATCGCTTCATCAGGTTGCAACCTACCACGCTCTTTCAGCAGTTTGCGTAGGCTGCCCCCTTCCATAAACTCTGTCACAAGATAGGGAGGATGGCTTTCCACATCGCCACCCAGAACGCGCACTATATTGTTGTGCTCAAGGCGATGTTGTAGCGTCCCTTCACGCCGCAGGAAGTCTGCCATCTTCTCATCGGTTGCGACCTTGAGCGCCACAACTTCACCCAGCATCACATGCCGTCCCCGCCACACCTCGCAGAATCCCCCCTCTCCCACCTTCTCCTCCAAAACATATTCGCCCAGTTTGCTACCTTTCTCCATATTTCAGTCCCCGCTTCCATAATAAGATTAACCCGTGTCGCTCTTTTCTGCAACAGGCGATTTGGGTTAAAATAGAAGCGGTTCTGCAGCGTATATCTGTTGGGCGCTTTTGCAGGAAGGTTTATGCTGGTTGCCGTCATTTTTTTGTTTCAGGTTCAGTTTGCAAATGAGGTGAGGACAGAGCATTTCCGCATAAAGTCGGATGTGGAGAAGGGGCGTCTTGAGCGTTATGGTTCTTTTCTTGAGGCGGCGCTTTCGGAGTTGCAGAGGCTCTATATGAAGTTGGAGAAGTTTCCGCCTGTTGAGGTCTGGATATTCGGTAACCGTAAGGAGATGCAGGAGAGGGTGGGGTTGCGTGCGACAAGCGGTGGGGTATATATCCATTCTGCCCGCCGCATAGTCACATATTATGGGGTCTTCAGTCAGACAGGGGGGACATTTCAGACTCTGGCGCACGAGTTGACGCACGCCTACCAACACGCGCTTTTTGGGGGGCGGGGCAGGCTACCGCCGTGGCTCCTTGAGGGGATGGCGGTCTGTTGTGAGGGCATTTATCCTACAAAGGGCGGCGCGAAGTTCAGAAAACCGCTTTATGCGCGTCTGGCGCTTGTGCGGGTGGAGACCGAGCGCAAACAGGATATGGCGCTCAAGACGCTTTTTGAAACATCAGACCTCAAATCACGCCATTACGCCTACGCCGGAACATTCATATACTTTCTGCTGAAAAGACCCGCCTGCAAGAAGGCGCTGCTTGCCTGCCTTGAGGCGGCGAAAAAGGCACCCGTTAAGACAGGCGACTTTCTCAAGGCGATTAAGGACAAAACAGGCTGGGATTTGAAGCGTCTGCAGAAGGAGTTTCGCCGCTTCGTTTTGCGCCTTTACATTCCGCCTACAGGGGTGGCAATAGGCAAAACCTACAAAAGCAAGATGCTGGGTTTTAAGACGCGGTCGCCGGGCAAGAGGTGGCGTATAAGCATTGATAAACTGCTTGAGGGTGCGGAGGCGGTGGTGTATTGGCGGAAGAATCCGTGGGCGCGGTTTTCTGTGGCTGCATATCCCAACACATACGGCTTGAGTGCAGAGGAGGCGGCGCAAGAGCGGCTTAAGAAACTGACCGATGCGAAAAAGAGCGATGCAGAAGTGGCGGGCAGAAAAGCGGTCTGCGTTGAATTCACATCGCAGAGAAGGGTGGGCGCGGTCTGCGTGAAGGAGGTCTGGCTGGCAACGGAGCGCTTCCTTTATCGCCTTAAATTTGAATGCAAACCGCAGGATGTGGGGTTGCTGAAGAAGGAGCAGGAGGAAGCGCTGACCAATTTTTCACTCCTTAAATGATGGAAGAAAAAAGGGGCGGTTTTGTATAATAGATGTGCTGTTTAAGGAGGCAGAGTGATGCGCTGGCTTTTGGTGGTTGTGCTTGTTGTGTGCGGCGGTATGATGTTTGGTCAGCAGGCGGGCAAGGGTGTGAGCAAGGACCGTGTTGAGGCGGCGGTGAAGAGAGGGGTGGCGTGGCTGAAGGCGCAGCAGACCGCGGAGGGTTTTTGGGTGGTGAAAGCGGGGCAGGCTGCCGCGGCAGGCGGTATCGGGCAGCCCCTTGAAGCGCTCTATCCTGACGGCACCACAGCATTGGTTCTTTTTGCCCTGCTCAAAGCGGGCGTGCCGCCATCAGACCCCGTCATAAAGAAGGGGTTTGCGTGGCTGCGGAAACAGCCTTTCAAGCGGGTCTACAGCGTCTCCTGCCTCATTCTGGCGCTTTCGGCGCTTTACCAGCCCAAAAACGACATTGAGAAGAAGATAGAGAAGGAGACCGACCCCAAAAAGATAGCGCGCTTAAAGACCAAGGCGCTTAAGGAGAGTCCTGAGGAGCGCAAACGCAAATCGTGGCGCAAAAGAGCCACTCCCGCTGATAGAAAACTTATGGAGGATGCTGTTAGGTGGCTCCTTCAGCATCAGCAGAAGAACATCTGGCGTTATCCTGGTCCGATGCCGGGCGCCACACAACCTGACCAAGAGTCGGAGGACTTCTCCAACACCCAGTATGCGATGCTGGCGCTGCACGAGGCGCACAGGCTCGGGATACAGATTCCGCAGCAGACATGGATTAAGGTTGTTGAATACTGTTTGAAGAATCAGGAGGCAAGTGGACCGGAGGTTCCGTGGTTTCCTGTTCCCGCCGCCGACTTTGACATAAGTCACCTGAAGAAGATTGAGAAACAGGTGCGCAGGCAGTTGTCCGATATGTACAAGAAGGAGGCGAGAGCGGGTGCTACGGCGGAGGAGTTGCGCAAATCCAGGACGGTCGCGATAAATCCTTACAAGAAGAAGCGCAAATACGGTGCGGAGAAGAAGAAGATGTATGCGCGTGGCTGGCGTTACCGCAGTGAGGGCAACGAGCCTTACTGCGGCTCAATGACGACAAGCGGCGTGGCGGCACTTGTGATATGCAAAGCCGCACTTGAAGGCTCCGCATACTACAAGCAGAATAAGGAGAAGATAAACAAGGCGATACGGGACGGCGCGGCTTGGCTTGCGCACAACTTCACCGTCACCACAAACCCTGGTCGCCCAGGTATGTGGCATTATTACTACCTTTACGGTCTTGAGCGTGCAGGTGTTCTCTCACTTTGCCTGCGCTTCGGCAAGCACGACTGGTACGAAGAGGGGGCGAACTTCTTGTTAAGGGCGCAGCGCGCTGACGGCTCCTGGTCTTCTGATGGTATGGTTTCAGCACTTTCCAACACCTGTTTTGCCATCCTGTTTCTGAAGAAAGCGACAACACCCGTCATCGGTGGCGGCAAGGAACTGGTTATCGCAACAGGTAAGGGGATGTTCGGCAGCAAATGAGACTTGATAGGTGAGGTTAGCGTTTCTTTGGCGGGGGGAGCACGCGCAGGACTATTATGTCTTGGGGCGGCACACGAAACCGACCCATCACAGTGAGGCGCTTGTGTTTGAGGATATAGTCTCTGTCTTCTGGCGTCAGCGGTGCGGCGTCCACCGCCACCAATTCGCATCCCTCCTTCAGAAGCCACTCAAGTTTTCTTCTCCTTATGCGGTATCCTTCCCCTTTTGGTGCCTGTATCTCGCCGACGCAGGTCAGGTCGGAGTAATAGACGAGGCGTGGCAGGCGACAGGCGATGCGGTAAAAAGGCGGCACATTCTGGCGGAGGAAGAGTCCTGCTTGACGCTCCGCGAGGTAGCCGCTGTGGCGTGCCACGACAAGTCGTCCCAGAAGCAACCCCGCCGCCACAATAGCCAGAAGCCACAACAACCTTTGCCGTCGCTTCAGGCGCTCCTTGAGCCATACAACTCCCACCCCGCAGAACGGCAGCAGAAAGAGCGCCGTCTGAGTCAGATGGCGGTGTGTCACGCCGAAAAGCGAGACCAGCAGAAAGTAACCCACCGCACTGATGAGCAAAAACAAGGTTCCGCTGCGGTGATGCTTCATCCTTCCGAAAATCCCCAAAAGTCCGAACAGAACAAGCAGCGCAAGAACAGGATGCAGCACCCGTGATGCAAGAATGTGTGCTCCTTCCCCGATGTTTGACGCATATCGCTTGAGGAAATTTTTCAGCCTGGTATGCGGCACAACATAATGTTGCTCAACCCCCTCCTCTGTTGCGACATAGTCACGCTCCGCCACCTGCCGCTCAAACAGCCATAAAGGGTCCCGTTTCAGGGTGAGTTTCAGACTTCCCTTCTCTTTGCCCACTCCACCGAAAGGTCGTATCGCGTAAAGATGCGGCAAAACACAGAGTGTGACGACGCCGACAAGTGCGCCCAGACCCGCGGCATAACGCCACCCATCCTTCCTCTTCTGCAGCAGCCTTGCAAAAAACAGCACGATACAGAAAGCAGAAAACAGAACTCCGACAAGCAACGCTTCGGGACGCACAAGATATCCCAAAACGGTTAGGAGACCACACATGGCTGCGTTCCAGACGGTTTGTCCTTTTAAGAATCTGATTGCAAAAAGAAGCGCGCCGCACAGAAGCAGGAAGAACAAGGCTTCCGAGCGGACCTGAGCGGAGAAACGCACCAGTTGCACATTGAGCGCCGCCGCAAGTCCACACCAAAACCCTGCCTCCTCGCCGAAGACCTCTTCGCCTATCTTCCACAAGACAAAGATTGTGACAAAGCCTGTGATAAGGGAGACCACCTGTCCCGCCAGTTCCCAGCCTTCAGGGGTGCTGGGGAGAGGCAGGAGTTTGTGGGTTGCACAGACGCAGGCGGCATAGCCTATGTGGTATGGAATGGCGAGCGCCTGCTTCAGGTGTCCTGCGTCAAGCAGGCGCGCTTGGCGCATATAAACCACCCCGTCAACGGCAATAGTGAGCGTTGTTGCCGCCGCAAAAAGCCGCGCAATCCCACCAATACACACAACTGTTGCCAACCTCAAACGCCGACTGTCCAGCACAACATCTTCCCAAAACTTGCACCGATGATAACGGCAGTGTAAGATGGAAGTCAAGGGAGGGGAGTTGATGCGCCTTGGATGTATTGCCGCTCTTTTTGTGGGTGTTGTGGCGGCGCAACAGAACGATGTGCGCGAGTTCACTCTTAAAAACGGCGCGAAGTTGCTGGTTGTGGAGCGTTCCACCCCTACCGTTGCCGTGCAGATTTGGTTCAGAACGGGCAGTATGGACGATGCGCCCGACCAGCGCGGTGCCGCACACCTCATTGAGCATCTCCTCTTCAACGGCACGCCCTATATCGGAACCCGCGACTGGCGGAAGGAGAAGGGACTGCTTGCGAAGATGGAGGCGGCAACAGCCGCATACGACGCAGAAGCAAAAAAGGCGCACCCGGATTCGGGAAGATTGGCGCGGTTGCGTGCGCGCGTTGAGGAGTTGAGAAAGCGCCTTGTGTGTCTGACAGTGCCGCGTGATTTTCACGATGCGCTGCACTACATCGGCGCCGTCGCCATCAACGGTTCCACATCTTATGACTGGACCGCATATTACTGCCGTATCCCCGCCGCACACCTCAAACACTGGGCGCTTGCCGAAAGTCAGCGCTTTACAGACCCCACTTTCCGCTCCTTCTGGGAGGAGCGCCAGATTGTGCTTGAGGAGATGCGTCAGAGGGTCTTTGACAGCGGGTGGGGACGGCTGAATGCCGAACTCCGCGTCCTTGCCTTTTCCAACCATCCTTATGGTCACCCCATAATAGGCTATGAGCGCGATGTGCGGTTCGCCGATATAAAGCGCCTGCGGGAGCAGTTCCGCCGATTTTACTGCGGCGCCAATATGGTTGTCGTCGTCGTGGGTGGCGTAAAGGCGGACGATGCAAAGCGTATATGTGAGGCGTATCTGGGGCGTATTCGTGCGGGTAGACGGCGTGGAGAGTTGGAGGTGACAGAGCCACAGCAGGGAGCGGAGCGCC
This sequence comes from uncultured Planctomycetota bacterium, assembly GCA_964584815.1. Taxonomy (GTDB): domain Bacteria; phylum Planctomycetota; class SKW154; order SKW154; family SKW154; genus CAZPBO01. Next base: position 19,828 of record CAZPBO010000003.1, on the reverse strand, counting down.
GCGCCGTCATCAGAGGGATGTGGGCGCCCCGTCTCGCCCTCGCTTTCCATAGACCATCCGTGCGCCACCCCGATTTCCCTGCCACAGAACTCCTCGGACAAATTCTCGCCGGCGGATACACATCCCGCCTCCACAAACGCCTTGTGGAGAAAGAGAGCCTTGCTGCATATGTCTCTTGGAGCAACCGTGATTCGCGCTATCCCGATTTGCTTGTGCTGCGGGCTATGGTTGCTGAAGGCGCACCTCTTGCCAAAATTGAGGCGGCGATATGGGATGAGATAGAGCGGATAAGACGGCAAGGTGTTGGTGAGGACGAATTGAAGCGGGCGGCAAAGCGGTTGCGTTTTCGCGCTCTGAAAGAGATGTGCGATAACGCAGGGCTTGCAAGGAGGCTTGGTTTCTATGAGGTGGTGGGTGGCTCGTGGCGTCTGGGTTTTGCTCTCCTGCGCCGCTTTGAGAAAGTGACTCCCCAGAAGATAAAGGAGGTGGCACGCAAATACCTGCGCCGCTCCAACGCAACCGTTGTCTGGATGGAGAAGCGATGAGGGTCGGCGTTGCTGCTGCGATTGTTGCCGTGTTTGCGCTGTGTTTCGGGCAGGAAGCCAAGCGCCCTGAAGATTTACCGCTTCATTGGGGGAATTTTAAGCCGCCAAAGCCCCAACGCAAAACGCTCAAGAACGGGGTGCACTTTTACCGTCTGACAGACGCGAAGACGCCGCTTGTGGAGGTGGTGGTGGCGTTTCGCGGCGGTGCGGTCGCAGACACAGAAGGCAAAAACGGACTCGCCTACCTTGTGAGTAGAACGCTGCTGACCTGCGGGGCGGGAAACTTAAGCGCCGCACAAGTTAAAAGAGCACTTGACGACCTTGGCGGAGAGTTGCATTGCGATGTGGGGCGCGACTATATCGTTCTGCGCCTCTGTGTGCTTAAGGAAGAGTTTGAAAAAGGGCTTGCGCTGCTCTCTGCGGTCATTAAAAACCCCCATTTTGAGAGCGAAATGCTTGAGCGCGAAAAGAAGGCGGTTGTGACGATAGTGAAGCGGTGGTTTGAGCATTCCGAAAACGCTGCACGGATAACGGCACTCGCCACCCTCTCCCCCACCCGCGGAAAGCCGCTTTACGGTCGTCCTGAAGATATTGAGAAACTGAAGCGGAAAGATTTGCTGGCGTGGCATAGGCGTTTCTTTGTTGGCGGAAACTGCGTTGCGGGAATCGCTGGATGCGCTGATGAGGGTATGGTTGGGCGGTTTGAGAAGATGCTTGAAGGTCTGCCGCGTGGTGTGGAATGGAAGGGGGCGCCTTTCGGGTGGATAGAAGACAGGGTGCGTGTTGTGATAGTGGCACGGGAGGGGTTGGAGCAGGTGGCGATGTGCGCGGCGTGGAGTGGACCGATGCGCGGTGACCCGATGAGGGCTGTTGTGGAGATGGTGCGCTACTGTATGGCGACGCGTATAAACCTTGCGGTGCGTGAGGCGGGATTAGCCTACAGTGCTGGCGCCAGTTATGTTCCCGCTGCGGCGGTTTTTTTCGCCTACGCCCGAACGGAAAAAGAGCGCGCCGCCCAAGCCCTCCCTCGCCTCCTCAAAGCCGCCCGCTCTGTTGCCCGATTCCCGCCAACAAAAGAAGCGTTCTCATACATAAAAAACTACTTTCAGGCTCTTTTCCTGCATCGCTTTAACTCCTGCTTCAGAGCGTTGTGGCGCTGGATGTTTCTGGACTTAGAGGGGTTGGGTGAGGAGTATATAAAGGAGTATCGCAGGAAGGTGGCAGAGGCGGATGCGAGCGCTTTTATGGTGGTAGGGCGCGCCTGTGCGCCGCTCAAAGGCTTTGTCGTGGTGCTTGTGGGAGAGGAAAAGGCTTGCCGCGCTGCCGCCGCCACCCTCAAAAACGCAAAAATCACTCTCTTAGGAGGCAAAAAATGAGAAAAGCAATGCTGCTGCTCTGCCTTCTTGCAGGATGCGTCGTCAGTCAGCCAACCACAAAAGACAAACAGACCATCCCAAGCGGTAGATGGCGTCCGTTTGTCACAAGAGAACAGTTCATACGCCGCTATCCCGGACTCCCCCTTGAATATATGGATAAGATGCGGAAAGTGGAGGAGGTGGTAAAAGAAGGCGAATTGCTGAAAGAGAATTATCTGGAATGCGATGTGAAGGAGCGTCACCGTAAAAGAAAACTTCTTGACTCCGCCGTCAAAACCTACATAAAAGCGATGAACGAAGCCGAAAAGGTCTATCAAGAAACAGGTTGTGATGCGGTGATGATATTTTTGAGCAGAACAGTGGGAGCGGCTCTTAAGCGTCTTCTGGTTGAGTATGAGAGGTGGCGGCAGATACCAACCCAATAACTCCGCTCTTTTTATGGAAAGGCTTGACACCGAAAACATATCCCATTATAAGGCATATACCCCTGCGGGAGTGGATTGTGTTAGGAGGTGACAGATGAGGAAACTGTTGGTCGTTCTGGTCGTTCTTGTGGGGTTGGGGTTTGTGATTGGATGCGCGGCGACAACCGAGGAAGAGAAACCGGCTCCCAAGGAGAAGCCTGCTGCAACCCAGAAGACAGAACAGCAGAAACAGACCCCCAAAGAGCAGCCCAAAACCGAGCCCAAAAAAGAGGAACCGAAAAAGTAGCCGTTAGGAAGGATGGTCTGAAGGCGCCCATACTGCTTGTGGGCGCCTTCTTTATGGAGGATGCACAATGAGACACCTTTTTGTTCTTCTGCTTGTTGCCGGCATTTTGGGATGCGAAACTCCGCCCCAAAAGGAGCAGCCGCAAAAACCTGCCAAAACCCCGCAGGCAAAACCTGCCCAGAAACCGTCCAAAAAGCAGCCTTCCAAGCCGCCGAAGACGGAGCCCTCCGAAAAAGAACCTGTAAAGCCGTCAAAGAAGCAGCCGAAGCAGACGCCACAAAGTCTGTTTGAGCAGTTCAAGGCGGCATATGCGGCGGCGAAAAAAGCACACGAGGCTTATTATCGTGTAAGGCTCCTTCAACGCCGCTTTGATAAGAAACTGCTCAACGATGCGCTGGCGAAGGTTGAGAAAGCATTTAAGTTGGCGTCTTCTGTTGTGGGTGAGCGTCCTGAAGACCCTTTTGTTCGCGAAGCCCATACTTGGCTTGGGCAGGCGCGTTTCGCTCTGAAGGAGGAGATGCAACAGCACCAACGCCTTGAGCAGACAGAATCTGAGACAGGGAAACTGCTGAAGGAAGGCAAAAAGAGCGAAGTTAAGGCAAAGGTAGAAGTGAAACCCGGTCCTGCGCCGAAGCAAAAATGAAGACCGTTATATCCTGCTCGCGTCGCAGTGATGTGCCGGCATTCTATTCGGACTGGTTGGTGGCGGCGCTTGAGACGGGTTCTGTTTGGGTTGCCAATCCTTTCAACGGACGGCGGAGGCGCGTCAATCTCACACCTAACAGTGTTCATACGCTTGTTTTGTGGTCAAAGAACTTTGCTCCGCTGCTTGGGCGTGCCGACGCTTTCAGGAGATACCATCTGTTTTTCCATTTCACCATAAACACGCCGTGTGAGTTGGAGGGTGCGCTGCCGCCGCTTGATGCGCGCCTTGAGCAGATGGCTGAGATATCGCGGCGTTTCGGCTCCCAACGCCTGACATGGCGCTTTGACCCGATAGTCTTCTGGCGCACAAAGGATGGGAGCCTCCGCCACAACCTTGGTGCGTTTGAGCGGATAGCGTCGTTTGCCGCAAAGTGTGGGGTTAAGCGTTGTGTCATATCTTTTGTGACCCTGTATAGGAAGGTTTTGTTAAGGCAGAGGCGGCTTGGGGTGTGGTTTGAGGAGTTGTCGTCGGAGAGGAAGCGTGAGATAGCGGCGGAGTTGGCGGACAAAGCGGCGCGGTTTGGAATAAAGGTGTTTGCGTGCTGTCAGCCGGTGCTGGCGGAGGTGGTGGCGCCGTCCGCATGTATCAGTGGGGAACTGCTCTCCGAACTCGCCGGAGAACCAGCACCCACAAAAAAAGACCCCGGACAGAGAAAAGAGTGTAACTGCACTGTGTCGGTTGACATAGGACGATACCGCAGTTGTCGCTACCGCTGCGCCTACTGCTACGCTATATGAGCCCTTCAGTTGCCTTTTGCCTTGCGGTCAAAAGGGTGCTTTGTGCCAAGAACAATCTCAACGCCATCGCGTGCGAGGATGGCGATTTCTGTTGAGCCATAATGGCGCTGTCGCAGAATCTGAAACGCCTTAAGACGGCGGCGGAAAAGGTCGCCTTTTGGATAGCGCACAACCGTTATGCCGTCTTCCGCCACCAGACCGCTTGTTAGGTGCAACTCTTCCAGAAAATCGGCAAACCTTTCCTCTGTTTTTGCATCTCGCAGCAGCGCATATGGTGGGTCAACAAAACATATGTCAAACTTTGTCTCAAGATGTGCCAAAACTCCAAGAACCTTGAAAACATCGCGCCTTATCACTTTGGTGCTGTCAGCAAGACCCAGAGTGGCGATGTTCTTTTTGATGTAAGCAAGCGCCTTCTGGTTGTTCTCAACCAGAACCGCGCTTTTGGCGCCCCGCGACAGTGCCTCAAACGCCAAAACCCCTGTTCCCGCAAACAGGTCAAGAACCACGCTGCCCTCTATCCGTCTTTTGAGCATATTAAACAGCGCCACACGGAGCATATCGGTGGTGGGGCGTGTCACAAGACCCGCCGGACACAGAACCCGCCTTCCCAGAAGTCTGCCACCCGTTACCCTCATCGCTTAAAACTTGAAACTCTTAAACAGTTTGGAAAACTCCTTTTCAAGCGCCTTGTAGTCGGAAGGAGCGCAGTTTATTATCAACTGCCACAACTTGCCGCCCTTGACAAACATATAACGCTCAATTGCGCGTTTTGTCTGCCCCTCACCTATCTCGTAGACGAGGCGACAGACCCGCGCCCTGTATCGCTTAAAAAACTTCCGCGACTTCAGATTGTAACCCTTCTCTTTCAGAAGAAACTGCAGAACATTTGCCACCACTTCATCTATCTTAACATCCTGTTTCTGAAGCGGGACAACCATAACAATGACGGTCGCCTCCTTCTCTTCCCGATAGAGTAAGCAGTAGGTGGCATCCAGTTGTGCTTTCAGGCGCTCTTTCTGTTTCTCATCTTTGGCGGCTTTGAGACGAATCTCCTTGAACTTTTCAAGGTCAATGAAATGCCATTTTTTGCTCGGTTTTTTGATGGAGAATGATGGGTCTTCTTTGCGTTTGAATTTGGTGGTTTTGGCGTCATTTTGGGCGTAGATTTTTGACCAGTCAAACTTTTTCTGTGCGGGCGGCTGTTTCTGCTGCGCCAGCACAAATGCACCAAAAAGAAGCGCGATAACCACAAAAAACCTCATCAGGCGACCTCCACAACGCAAAATATATGATAAAGCCCGACGCACTTTGACACAACAATATATGGGTTAGTGCGTTAATATTTAAGAGAGGCGAATTAGGAGCATATAGATGAGGATGGTGTTTGCGCTTTTAAGTGTGGTTGGTATGTTGGTTGGTGGGACATATGCGATACGGGATGCGGGTGAGCGGGGCAAGATGCGGGTTCGCTGTGTGGCGTCTAACGAGATTGGGACGGAGATTGGGAAAGAGAATGTTCCTGAACTTCCCGACGCTTTTAAGTGGTGGGATGAGGACGACAAGGCTGCAGGTTCCAAGAAGTCTGGCGGCGATAAGGAAGAAGGTGAAGAAAGCGTGATGGGTGGTGGTGTGGCAGAAAGTGGGCGGAGTGGAGGCGTTTTGCCTGCTGCCTCTGGTGTGGTGGGTGAGGGAGTGGCGGTTTCTGGTGAGGGAGGGCTGGTGCTGAAGCCTGGGAATCTGAGTCCTGGTGGTGTGGAAGTTGAGGGGGTGAGCGGAGAGGACGCGGCGCGGATGCGCCAGATACAGAAACAGTTGGCGAAGATGCGGCAGCAGATAAGGAGGCAGTTGGAGGTGACGATGCGCAATGCGAGGATACCGGCGGACGCGCGTCAGGATATTAGGATGCTTGCGGGACAACTCTTCAACCGCATTGCGGACATCCGCAGGCAGGCGGCGTTGGGGGAGATACCCAGATATCAGGCGCGTCAGGAGATGCGTGCTGCGTGGCAGGACTTTACAGGCTATGTTAACGACAGGCTTGACGACAAGCATCGCGGGCAGTTCTGGCGGGAATGGCAGTATGCAAAGAACCCCCAAAAGCGGCTTTACGATATGCAGCGGCAGATGCAGGATGTTCAAAAGAAGGTGAACCGACAGAGCAAGCAGATGCAGAAGTTGATGCGGCGTCCTTATCGTCGTGGCGGTCGCCGACGCAGACGGTAGCGGTTTTGGGTTGATATTGAGCGTGCCTCGCAATTTAATGTTATCATACCCTTATGAAGGAGAGACTGATGCGTGCGGTGTTTGCCGCTCTAATTGTTGGTGTCGTCTGGGCGCAGCCCAATCCTCCTCAGAAGCAACCCCAACCCCAAAAGCAGAACCAGAAAGGGCAGGGTAAGACGGAAAAGAAGAAGGAAGTGCCACTTTTCGTTGTCAAGGCGGGACAAACCGTGCCGGTCTCGGCGATACTGGAGTATATCCACCGCGTCACGGGAAGGGAGGTTATAACATCATCCACAGTGATGACGACTATGGGGCGGGGTGACAGGGTTCCCGGACTTAAGGTCACATTTGCCACATCGTTCAAAGCCGATTATGAGGTTCTGAAAGCGGTTCTGGCGATAAACGGGATAACGATACGGGAGACAACCCGCGGCACAACTCCCGTTCTTGAGGTCTACACCGCAAGAGAGGTCACATCTATTCTGCGTTACGGTCCGACTCCGGTCGTTGAGGAAAAGGAGGTGCCGAAGGAACACGAACTCGTGACCGCTGTGGTGCGCTTAAAGCACGCTGACCCCACACAGGTGGAGCGCGTTCTGGGGTTGCGTCTTCTCACACGGATGGGACCAGGACAGATGATAACCGTGCCGGGTCAGCCTGTTGTCATCATCCGCCACTTTTCAGAGGATGTGCGCTATTATTTGAAACTTATTCGTTTGATAGATGTTGAGCCCAAGAAACCGAAACTCTACATATATAAACTGAAGAATGCTGTGGCGCAGGATGTTGCCAACTACCTAACCCAACTCACAAGGATGCAGATACGCCCGACGCGCGGGCAGGCTATCGGCGCAGGACTTGTGGCGTCCTTCGTCGCCGACTCAAGAACAAACAAACTGGTCACCCTCACATTTCCCGAAAACTGGTCCGAGATTGAGCGCATCATAAAAGAGTTGGATGAGGAGTTGCCAGAGGAGAGAGGGACAATCCATATAGTGCAACTGAAGAATGTGGACGCCGAGAAACTCGCGCAAAGTCTGCAGCAGATACTGCAAGGGCGTCAGCAGCGCCAGCAACGGGTGCGCCAACCCGGAACCGCCCAGCCGGTCCCCGCCCGCGTCGTCGCCGAGAAGCAGACCAATTCCCTCATAATTGAGGCGGAGAAGGAGGACTTTGACGAATTGCAGAAGATAATAAAGCGGTTGGATGTGCGCAGACCCCAGGTTATGATTGAGGCAGCGATAGTTGAGGTCTCTGCCGACTCTACCACCAACCTCGGCATTGAGTTAGCCAGCGTTGACTTGGCGGGGGTGGGGTATCGCGGCGCTTTTGCGACACTTTTCGGACTCTCCACCATAAACGCTGAGGAGATGACAAAAACTCCCAACGCAGGTATCGGACTGACCGCGCTGGTCTACAAGGACAGTCTGGACAGGATACCGTTTCTACTTCAGATGATGCGTGCCACAACCGATGTCAATGTCTTATCCAGCCCACGCATTCTGACCAACGACAACGAAAAAGGGATGATTAAAGTGACCGACCAAGTCGCCATAGTGACCACAATAGACACCCAGACGCAGCAGACAAGAACGACATTCGGCGGCTATCAGGAGGCGGGGATAACGCTTGAGATAACGCCGCATATAAGTGCGGGGCGTTATCTGCGACTGGAGTTGAACCTGACGATAGAATCATTTACTGGGCAGCCTGTGCCGGGGGCTGCGGTGCCTCCGCCCAAAACCAGCCGCCAAATTCAAGGCGTTGTCACTGTTCCTGACGGGCATCTCGTCATCATCGGCGGTCTGACCAGTGAGAAACTGGATGAGACGACCAACAAGATACCGTTTCTGGGCGACATTCCCATAATCGGGGTGCTGTTTCGCTCAACAAGCACTATGCGCCGCAAGACCAACCTCTATATCTTCATCCGCCCATACATTCTGGGCGAGGAGAACTTTGAGACGCTGAAGGCGATATCGCGGCAGCAGTTGCGAAAGGCTCAGAAAGAAGGCGGCAAAACCGAACTGCTTCGTTCGGCGCTCGTGCCGGAAATCCGTCCGTGGGAGGAACGCAAGCAGGTCCTTATGAGTCAGTGGTATTATGAGATGGTGAAGACATTTGAGGAAATGTTTTCCCGCGATTTCAGGATGGTGCGTGTGCCGCTGGAGGAGCGCTGATGGATGCCTTAATTGAGGCGATGTTGCAAGACGGGGTGATGAACGAGAAGCAATTGGATGCCGCCAAGCGTGAGGCGCAGGTGAAGGGGGACTCCCTCATCAAGGTCCTGCGAGATGAGGGGGTTCTGCCGGAGGACTATTATCTGAGGAAGATGGCGGAATTTTTGGGGGTTGAGTATCGTCCTGCGCTCACAAATATTCAGGTGCCCAAGGAGTTTGTGGATAGGGTGCCGCTCGGATATGCCCGCGCTCACAGTGTCATAGGGCTTGAGAAGAAGGACGCGCTGATTGTTGTGGCGATGTCTGAGCCCCTTGAGCCTGAGGTGATGGATGAGTTGGAAGGAATGCTGGGTTGCGAGGTGGAGATGGTTCTTGCGCCACGGGCGGAAATCGCCGACTTGATAAACCACTCCTATGTCAGGGCGCGTTCGGTGGAGCATATGCTTGAGGATTTGCGGGAGGAGGAGATACTCGCAGCGGTGGAGCAGTTGGATGAGGCGGAAGATGTGTTGAATGTCGCCCAGCGAGCGCCAATCATACGGCTTGTCAATATGATATTCTTTGAGGCACTTCGTATGCGCGCCTCCGACATTCATCTGCAGCCCTATGAGGACAAACTGCAGGTCCGCTACCGAATTGATGGTATCCTGCACGACACACAGGTCATTCCAAAGAAGGTTCAGGAGGCGGTGATATCGCGTATAAAGATTATGGGAAAGATGGACATAGCAGAACGACGCCTGCCGCAGGACGGACGCACATCCATAAAAGTGGGCGATGCAGAAATTGATGTGCGCATCTCAAGTGTTCCCACCCAGTATGGTGAGCGCATCGTGATGCGCCTGCTGGACAAATCCGCCCGCCTCTATGAATTGGACGAACTCGGGCTTGACTCAAAAAATATGCGTCTGATGGACGCCTTAATCCATATGAGCCACGGTATTTTGTTCATCACAGGTCCCACAGGCAGCGGCAAAACCACAACGCTTTACGCGATTCTCAAGCGCATAAACACGCTGGAGAAAAACATCTTAACGCTTGAGGACCCCATAGAGTATAACATCCGCCACATAAGCCAGATACAGGTCTCAACCAAGAAAGGGTTGACATTTGCGACGGGGCTGCGGTCGTTGCTGCGTCAGGACCCAGACATAATGATGGTTGGGGAGGTGCGCGATGTGGAGACAGCCCGCATCGCCGTTCAGTCAGCCCTCACAGGACACCTTGTCCTCTCAACCTTGCACACAAACGACGCCCCCAGCGCTGTTACCCGCCTCCTTGACATCGGCGTGGAGCCGTATCTTGTCTCATCCAGCGTTATTGGCGTCATCGCGCAAAGACTTGTGCGCAAGATATGTGAGAGATGCCGACAGGAATACAAGCCCCGAGAGGACGAACTTCTACGCATCGGGATAAAGCCAGAGCAGGTGAAGGACGGCGTTCTCTGGCGTGGCAAGGGATGCTCACATTGCCTCGGCACAGGGTATTGGGGTAGAACAGGCATATTTGAGATACTGGTTGTGGACGACGATATCCGTTCACTCATAATCAAACGAGCAGGCTCCAACACAATAAAGCAACTCGCCGTTGAAAAGAAGGGGATGAAGACGCTGCGTATGGACGGTGCGCAGAAGGTGCTTGAGGGATTGACGACGCCGCAGGAAGTGCTGCGCGTCACCCAACTTGATGTATTCTGAGGACCGCTTCTATGGCGGTTTATGAGTATAAAGCGATACGCCCAGATGGTCGTGTCACCCGTGGGGTGATAGACGCCGACACCCCCGGTGAGGCGGTGGAGCAGTTGCGCATCCGCGGGATATATGTCACCAACATAGCGTCGGTTGAGGAGAAGTTCAAAAAGAAGCGGATGCCGATTCTGGGGAGACTGCGCGGTGTCTCTATGGCGGAGTTGGCGATAATGACGCGGCAGTTCGCCACCCTCGTCCGCTCAGGAGTTCCTCTGGCGGAAGCCCTGCAGGCGCTCACGCGTCAGACCGAATCCCAACAACTCCAGACGACCTTGCGCGATGTTCGCGAAAAAGTGACCCAAGGCATGAGCCTCGCTGATGCTCTGGCACTCCATCCACAGGTCTTCAGCGACCTTTATGTGAATATGGTTCGTGCGGGAGAAGCAAGCGGCACATTGGACGCCATCCTTGCGCGCCTTGCAGACTACATCCAGAAGCAATACCGATTGGTTTCGCGCATCTGGGCGGCTCTCACATACCCCATTATGATGGTCTGCATCGGCACCGCTGTTGTCCTTTTCCTTATGACATACCTTATTCCTAAGGTTTTGAACATCCTCAAAGCGCGTAACCAACCGCTGCCGCAGATAACCCTCATCGTCAAAGCGATAAGCGACTTCATACTCAATTACTGGCCGTTTCTCATAGTAGGCGTTGTGGGGCTTGTTGCTTTTTTGAGTCTTTTTTCAAAAACAAAAACGGGCAAAAAACGCATAGACTCCTTTCTGCTTAAGTTGCCGATTTTGGGTGGGCTTTTCCGCAAGCAAGCCATATCGCGCTTCTCAATGACTATGTCAATCCTTCTGCGGTCGGGTCTGCCTGTGATACGGAGCCTTGAGATTGTGCGTGATTTGGTCGGCAACGAGGTGGTCAAGGACGCATTAGATGACATTAAAGAAAAAGTTACACAAGGCGCTGATGTTTCAACCGTAATGCAGCGACACACAGTCTTCCCTCCTGTCGTTTCATATATGGTGGCGGTGGGGGAGAAAGCGGGCTCCTTGGAGGAGATGCTGGAACAGGTGGCTGAATCTTACGATGATGAGTTGGAGATAGAGACCCAAAGACTGACATCGTTGATTGAACCAGTGATGATAATAACATTGGCGGTGGTGGTCGCCTTCATCATCGTCAGTGTGCTGATACCACTTATGGAGATGAGCCGCTTCAAATAGTTGGAGGATAGCAAGATGAGAAAGGAGCGAAGACGCAGACGCGGTTTTACTCTGGTTGAGATGATGGCGGTGGTGGTCATTATCGGCATTCTGGCGGGTATTGTGGGGATATATGTGGTCTCCCGCATAGCCAAAGCCCGTGAGGCGCGCATTAAAGCCGATATGAAGTCCATTGAGGACGCTATTACCCATTTCCAGATGGACAAAGGGCGTTATCCTGAAAGCCTTGACGAGTTGGTTCAGGAAAGGATTTTACAGGAGACGCCCAAAGACCCCTGGGGCAATCCCTATGCTTATGAGCAGACGGACGATACGGAGCCGCCATACACGATAACCTGTTACGGCGCGGATGGGCAGGCAGGTGGCGAAGGCGACAATAGGGATTACACCAACCACGAGTTGCTGCACGGAGGTGGCGAAGAGGGCAGCGGAACGGGTAGTCCATAAAGTCTAAAACGGGAATTTCCGTTGAGCAGGGTTGCCTGTTAGGCGCTTTTGAAGCAGGAGAACGCAGGCGATGAGGCGTTTTAAGACCGCGGCGCTTAAGCAGCACATCATCAAAATTGTGGAGACAGAATAAGGCGAAAGGAAATGAGGCATCGTGGTTTTACGCTGGTTGAGATGATGGCGGTGGTGGTGATAATAGCGCTTGCGGCGGCGGTGGTCGCTGTTAACGCCGACTATATTACCGCATCCGCCGCCCTGCGTTCTGAAGCCCGCCGTATCGCCTCACGCTTCCTCCTCGCAAGACTTTACGCCGTCTCCAACGCAAAAACCTACACCTTGGTTTACGAATTCAACGAGGATGAGGCGCTTGTTTGGACACTTATGCCGCAGAAAGAGGATGAGGAAGGACATATTGTGGATGAAGAGCGCGAGATAGTCGGTGGCGTCGCCGATAAACTCCACCCAAGCGTTCAGATGTTTGCCCTTGTTCTGCCTGACGGCACAACATATGAAGAAGGGCATGTGGAGGTGGATGTGAGTCCATATTGCGATGCGGGCAGCCATATAGTGGTTCTTGGACGGCGCGATAACCCAGACGAAAAAATCTGGATAAAAATGAACGCCTTAACAGGGATTGTGACATACCACAACGAGGAGGTATCCTTCTGGCCGCAGCAGCAGGAGGAAGAGGAGCAGCAAGGTGGCACAAAATAAAGGCTTGACGCTGATAGAGGTTGTCGCAGCGGTGACGGTTTTCTCACTTGTGGTCTTTGGGCTGCTGTCAAGTGTGGAGAACGATACAAGAGGACTGCACGAGGCGAAGAACCTGCGTCTCGCGCTGCGGCTCGCTCAAGAAAAGATGGATGAGTTGCTTGTGTGGCATCTTACCGCGCCTGAAGGCGAAAACTTCCCCACAACAGGGGAATGGGAAAACCACCCAGGATACTCCTGGGCGATTGAGCAGGAAGAGATAGACCTGCGCACAGAAGACGAGATAAACGAGGGCAAAGACCCCTACACCGTGATGAAAACGACGCTAACGGTGAAGTATCCCAAAGCGGATGGTAGCAAAGGCGAGGTGAAGTTATGCGCGATATTGAGGGCACGGGAGTCGTCAAAATAACCTCCGCAAGGGGAGGATTTACGCTGCTTGAGGTGTTGGCGGCGTTGACGATTCTGGTGATGGTGGCGACGATGGCAAGCGCTATCAGCATCCAGACGCTCTCCTACAAACAGAAGTTGGAGCACGAGATGTTTGCGCCGCAGGTGGCTAGCATCATATTCTCTATGATGCGGCGTGACCTGCGCCGTCTCTTCGTTCAGGGCGTTTCCGACCCCTTCGCCGGCACCGACAACGGCGACGCCGACTCCCTTGATTTCGTTTGCACCACACCATCTGTGCCTGATGCCGAAACACGCCTGCGCTACTACATCACAGAGGTCGGTTACCGCGCAATCCAAAACGACGACAACCCCGAGTATTTCCTCCTCCTGCGCCGTGAGTCACCAGACATATCAGGTTCTCCCCTTAAAGGTGGAACCCTATCCGTCGTTTTTGACAGACTTCTTGCTTTTAATATCCAGTATTATGACGGGCAGGAATATTACGACACCTGGTCGTTCAAGGAGACCAAGGGGCAACTGCCTGTGGCGATTAAGGTGACACTCAAGTTTCCCGCCGATATGAATCCCGACCCAAACGCAGGCGAGGCAGTCACTTACGAGAGCATAATCCATATTCCGCTTTCGGAAGACCATCCCCCCAAGAGTCAGCAGTAGCATCAGAAGAGGTGGAGTTGGTTTTTGGTTTTGCTTGGGACAACGCGGGAGAGGAGTTCTCCTTTATGGAGCCGTGTGAGCAGCAGTGTGCCTGGGGGAGCGTCGTTTGGGTCGGTGAGGGGGGTGTCGGAATCGGCGCGGGAGGTGATGGAGTATCCGCGGGCGAGGACTTTGAGCGGGCTTGTGGCGTCCAGTTTTGCGGCGGTTTTGGCGAGTTTTGCACGCGCATCGGCAAGACAGCGGTTAGCGTCCTTAAGAAGATGTCGTGCCGCCTCATCCAGTAGGCGTCTTTTGCTTGCCACCATCTCAAGCGGTTCCCGCAGCAGTCGCCGACGCTTCAGTTGCCCAAGCAGCGCACGCATCCGCTCCATCCGCCGTCGCACCGCCAACAACACCCGTCGCAAAAACCGTGGCAGACTCTCCTGCGCTTCCCCCCACATCCGCCCCACCAACTCACCAGCCGCCGTCGGTGTTGCCGCCCTGACATCCGCCACATAATCGGCTATCGTGTAATCCACCTCGTGCCCCACCGCGCTCACAACAGGTATCTCTGATGCGAATATCGCCCGCGCAACCACCTCCTCATTAAACGCCCACAAATCCTCAAGACTCCCGCCGCCCCGTGCAAGGATTATCACACAGAACCCACCGCGACGGTTGAGCGCCTTAATCGCAGCCGCTATCTGTGATGGCGCCTCCTCCCCCTGCACAAGACTCGGATAGACCGATATATGCAGTCCGCGGAAATGCTTGCGGATTGTGCGGATGACATCCCGCACCGCCGCGCCTACAGGACTCGTCACCACAGCAATGCGCAAAGGAAACCGCGGCAGCGGCTTCTTGTGCGACTTCTCAAACAGACCTTCCTCCGCAAGCCGCTTCTTAAGTTGCTCAAAACGCAGCGCTAATGCCCCTATCCCTTTAGGTTCTGCCAACTTCGCCAGAAATTCATAATGCCCTCGCCGCTCATACACACTTAAGCGCCCATAACAGAGCAACTTCAACCCGTCCTTTATCTCAAAACCGAGCCGCTCAACATCAGATGACCACATAAGAGATGGCAACTCCGATGATTCGTCTTTGAGGGTGAAGTAGAGATGCCCGCTTGGCGTATGTCGCCGCGCGTTTGAAACCTCCCCCATCACCCATAATGGCGGTATCTGCTCAATGCGGCTCTTTATCAGGCGTGTTACTTCGCTCACAGTATATATGTGGATGTCGGCTGCAGGAAGCGCCATTACAACCGCTCCTGAATCCGCTTTATCTGCAGCGCGTGCCCGTTCTGCGGGTCCACATCCACCACCACCCCACACATCCGCACATCACCGTTTGCCACATCAAAAGGCGTGGGCATCCCCGTCAAAAGGTGCGCCAAAATGCGCTCCTTCTTCCGCCCAATCACCGAGTCATACGGTCCGCACATCCCCACATCGGTTATGTAGGCGGTGCCTGCAGGTAGTATCCGCTCATCCGCTGTCTGTATGTGGGTGTGGGTGCCAAAAACCAGACTCACCCGTCCGTCAAGATACCACCCCATCGCGACCTTCTCGCTTGTGGCTTCAGCGTGGAAGTCAACAATAATGACCTTTGTGAACTGCGATGCTTCTGTGACGAGTTTATCGGCGGCTTCGTAAGGGTTGTCAGCGAAGGGCGGCATAAATGTGCGTCCTATTAGGTTTATCACTGCAACGGTTATGTTGCCGTGACGCAGGAGTGCCAATCCTTTGCCGGCGGCTTTTGTCGGAAGATTGGCGGGACGCAGGACGCGGGGGTCGTTGTCCAGACGCGCCACTATCTCGCGCCTGCCGAACACATGGTCGCCACTGGTTATCACATCCACACCCGCCGACAATATCTCATCCACAACCGCATCTGTTATTCCCTTCCCACCCGCGGCGTTCTCCCCGTTTGCCACCACAAAGTCCACATCGTTGCGACGCCTGAACTCGTCCAGCAACTCCACCACCGCCCGTCTGCCCGCTTTGCCCACTATATCCCCGAGTGCCACAACGCGAAACGCCCCCTCCGACTTGTCCATCCTTCCACCTTTCACTCACCTCGCAAC
>CAZPBO010000003.1:0-4033 GCA_964584815.1 uncultured Planctomycetota bacterium | reverse complement strand
CTACCAGCCCCTTCACCCACTTCTTAAACGCTTCTTTGTTTGCCTGCGCCCATTTCTTCGTCTCTTTATACCACTTCACCCAGTCGTCTTTCTGAAGCCCTTGCGGTGGTTTGGGCGGCACCGAACCCGAACCAGATGTCTTCTCCCAATGCTGGCGGATTTTGTCGGGATGTTCCAGAACCATTCTCTTCAACTTATCTGTTAAAGATTTGACTGTTTCTTTCGGCTTGGGCGGCGGTGTAGGAGGAGGTTCGGGCTGCTGCTTTGCCGCCAGTATCGCCTCATAATCCCTCAAGGCGTTGTTTGAGTCGTAGGATTGCTCCACCATAGATGTCTTGGCTGATTTGGGTTCAGGAGGCGCGTCCTGCGCCTCGCACCCAAAAATCACCGCCAAAGCAGTCAGAAGCAGCATCCGCCACATCGCTTTTCTCCTTACCGTGCTCCTTAATTGTAACAGAGACATCCCCTAAATGAAACAAAACAGTGGGCGTTTTCTTCCATCTGTCTCCTTCATTCGCCAAAATAGGTTGTTCTGTTTCGGAGCCACACAGTGAAACTTAAATTGCTGTCAGACAAGTGGCACGAGGAGCTCAAGCTCTTATTGAGCCAAATGAAAGAAGAGTTGGTTATAGCAACCCCCTTCCTGACTCAAGCAGGCGCGCGTTTTGTCAAAGATGCGCTACCCGCTCCGAGAGAGACGGTATATCTCCTGACCAACTTAGAGCCGAAGGCAGTCCTTGAAGGACTTTGTGACCCTTATGCTATGCTGTTCATTGCTCAACAATTCAGGAACCGCCATATCGCTTCATTAAGGGGGTTGCACGCTAAGGTTTATGTAGTTGACGGGTGCCGCGCTATTATCACATCTGCTAACTTGACAGAAGGAGGACTCTTCACAAACTACGAATGCGGGGTTTTGGTTGACGATAACCGAATTGTGGCGGACATAAGAAAAGTTATTAGGAAGTATTTTGAACTTGGACAATCCATTCCCTTACCCACGCTTCAGAAACTGGCTGAGCACTGCAGCACCGAGGAGTTCTTGAAAGAGAAACAGGAAGCCACAGCTGTAAGAGCATTGTCGTCTTCCACATTCCATCGGTTTCAAGAAATTATATGGGGCGCACAAAAAGAACACCAAAAACGCATAACAAACTATTTTGCCGGGCTGGTTGAGAAAATCCTTTCTGAGCAGGGTCCTTTAACCACCCATCAAATTCACAAACACATAAAAAACCTCTGTCCTGAGCTATGTCCGGACCACATAGACCGCATAATAGGTGGGAGAAGCTTCGGTAAACTTTGGAAGCATCATGTTCGTAATGCTCAACAATACTTGAAGCGACGAGGTGTCATAGAGCTCGTGGGAGGTGTCTGGAGGTTGAAAGCCTAATCTTTGGGAGGGATAGAGATGAGAGAGTTGGCGAGGTATGCGGTTGATGCGGCAAAGACTTTTGGCGCCACATACGCTGACTGCCGCGTAATCCACACAAAAACCGAAAACATCACACTGCGTAACGGCGTTGTCGGCGGACTGGACCGCTCAGAGACCCTCGGGTTTGGAGTGCGCGTTATCGCTGATGGTGCCTGGGGATTCGCATCCTCTGATGTGATGACAAAAGATGAAGTGGAGCGTATCGCAAAACTTGCCGTTGAGACTGCCAAAGCGTCGGCAAAGGTGCTGAAAGAGCCGGTTCGTTTGGTAGAGGAACCCGCACATCGCGAGCGCTGGCAGACCCCGTTCGTTATTGACCCCTTCACCGTGCCGCTTGAGGAGAAACTCTCTTTCCTTGAGCAGATAGACAAATTGCTGCGCAAAGACCCGCGTATAAAGGTGGCACAATCCAACATGTCGTTTATGATGGAGCACCAGATATTCGCCTCAACGGAGGGCGCGTTGATAGACCAGACGCTGATGCGAGTTGCGGCGGGCTATTCTGCAACGGCGGTTGAAGGGCGTGAAGTGCAGCGTCGCACATATCCCTCAAGCCACGGCGGGCTTGCGATGACGGGTGGATATGAGATTATCCGCGGCTCAGATTTAATTGAGAACGCTGAACGCATTAGGGACGAGGCGGTGGCGCTGCTGTCCGCTGAACCCTGCCCGTCTGGCGAGTATGATGTGATAATTGACGGCGCACAACTTGCGCTGCAGATTCACGAATCCTGCGGACACGCCACAGAACTTGACCGTGTGCTGGGATATGAAGCAAATTATGCCGGCACTTCCTTTCTGACCCTTGACAAACTGAACAAACTGAAATACGGCAGCGATATAGTGAATCTTGTGATAGACGGGACGGTGCCGGGCGGACTGGCAACTGTGGGGTTTGATGATGACGGTGTGCGTGCAGGGCGCTATTACCTTGTCAAAGAGGGACTTTTTGTGGGGTATCAGACAAACCGCGAACTGGCGCATGTTGTGGGGGAGGAGCGGAGCCGTGGCTGCTGTCGTGCTGAAGGGTTCGTCAACCTCCCCATCATCCGCCAGAACAACTTAAGCCTTATGCCGGGTGAGTGGGAGTTTGAAGCGTTGCTTGAGGACACCCCAGGCGGCATATATATGGTCAACAATAAGAGTTGGTCCATTGACCAGCAACGGGTCAACTTCCAGTTCGGTTGTGAGATAGCGTGGGAGATAAAGCCGGGTGGCAAACTGGGCAAGATTTATAAAAACCCGACATATCAATCAAACACGGTGCAGTTCTGGAACTCCTGCGACGCGATATGCAACCAGAACTATTGGCGTCTGTGGGGTGTTTTGAACTGCGGCAAGGGTGAGCCTGGGCAGCGAGCGGAGATGAGTCACGGCGCGGCGCCTGCACGCTTCCGCCGCATAACCGTCGGCATCGCCCGCTGAAGCAGTGAGGGAGAATCTCTATGAAAGACTGCAAAGTGCATCGTTTCGTTGTGCGAAATTACAAGTGCTTAAAAGATGTGGAGTTACGCCTGCACGACTGGCTGACTGTGGTTGTGGGACCGAACGGAAGCGGCAAAACGAGCCTTTGGGAGGCGTTTCGTCTTCTGCGCAACGCCGCCGACAGACGCACAGACCC
Source organism: uncultured Planctomycetota bacterium (assembly GCA_964584815.1). Classification (GTDB taxonomy): domain Bacteria; phylum Planctomycetota; class SKW154; order SKW154; family SKW154; genus CAZPBO01. The sequence continues at coordinate 977 of CAZPBO010000003.1, read as the reverse complement.
CATCCACAGGATTCACATGAAAGGGTTTGCCTTTGTGGACTGTGTCTTCAACAGAGAACGCGGTCTGGAAATCACACTTGAATTGCAGTTTACTGCTGGAGCCAAGCCGCCACGCCTGTTCCTTTATCGGCAGAGACATTTTGCAGAGGATTCTATAGGTGGATGGAGAATTGCAGAGGAAATCTCCGTTCATAAGGAGCCAAAGGGTGAAGTGATAGAAAAATTGGCGACCGAATCTTTTCTTCGTGCCGGCTTCCAAAAGTATAAAGGAGGTCGGGATGAAATTGAGATAATACTGCAAAATATAGGGGCTTATCGGCTGCGGGTGGATGAGATGAAGAAGGAGGTGCAGCCGCGGCGCCGCCTCCGCCTGCGACACGACGGCTCAAACCTCGCACAAGTCCTTCAAACGCTCAAAAACGAGTATTCAGAAAGATTTAATGAGATTGTGAAACATCTGTGTGCCGCCTCTGGACAGATAAAGAATGTCATACTGCGGCTTGATGATATGCGCGATGCACTCCACATACGTTTTGCAGAAAACTGGACCGACAAGAGTTTTGCTGTGTGGGCGATGGGGGAAGGGCTGCTGCACTTTCTTGCGCTTGTCACCCTGATGAATGTGCCAAAGCCGCCGCATCTTGTTGTGATTGACGAGATAGAGAACCACCTCCATCCGCATCTTTTCAAGTTGCTGCTTGAGGTGATGGAGGCGGTGCATGCAGAACACGGCATGCAGTTTGTTGTCACCACCCAGTCTCCGACATTTCTGAACACAGAGGGTGTTGAGTTGGAAATGGTCAGGATAATTGAGCGGACAGAGGATGGTGGCGCAAGGATTGTTGCAGCGAAGGACAGGGTTGAGGCGCTCAAAACACTGGGTGTTGGTGATGCGTGGTTTCAGAATCTTCTGGGCGGAACGCCGTGATTCTTGTCGTGACAGAAGGAAAAGACGACAAACTGGTGATAGAAGCGCT
>CAZPBO010000002.1:47692-62901 GCA_964584815.1 uncultured Planctomycetota bacterium | reverse complement strand
TCAGACGCGAACGACGCTTCAGCGCATCCGCCTCTGAAAGAAGCGACAGAAAACCATCTCTGCCCACATCGGTGACCGTCAGAAATGAGCGTGCCAACTTCCTGTCCCCCTATGACAGCACAAGCGTAAAAGGATAACGGGCAGAAGAAGGGGTTTCAAGCCACCTTTTTTGTTTGACAACCACACTGGGTGAGAGTTAAATGGTTTGTGGCGAGCGCCATATAGGGGCGCTCTTTTTGTTGCGTGGTGGGTGATGCGATGAACGGGGAACTGTTGCGCATTGTAGAGGCGCTGCATAAGGATAAGGAAATCCCCAAAGAGATAATCTTTGAAGGGATAGAAGCGGCATTGCGCACTGCGGTAAAAAAGCGTTTCTCCAAGGCGGAAAATGTGGATGTGCGCATAGACAAGGAGACGGGTGAGGTGACGGCGCTCATAGACGGCAGACACCTGCGTCCTGATGAGTTGGGACGCATTGCAGCCCACATCGCAAAACAACTTATTATGCAGAAAATCCGCGAGGCGGAAGCCGATGTTCTGTATCGCGAGTTCAAGGAGCGTGTCGGGGAGTTGGTTCGTGGAACGGTTCAACGAATAGAGCGTGGAACAGTGGTGGTGGACATAGACGGGGTGGAAGCGGTGTTGCCGCCACGGGAGAAGATGCCGAACGACGACTACCGCTCTGGACAGAGGATGAAATTTATCATAAAGTCGGTGACGAAGCAGGGGCAGAAAGTGAAGGTGGAGTTGTCGCGTTTGGGAGAGGAGTTTATAAAACACCTGTTTGAGGAGGTGGTGCCGGAGTTGCGTGAGGGGATAGTGGAGATAGTCGGGGTGGCGCGAGACGCGGGGCACAGGACAAAAATAGCGGTGGCGACAAAGGACCCGCGTGTTGACCCTGTGGGGGCGTTTGTGGGGGTTAAAGGTGCCAGAATTCGTGGGATAGTGGAAGAGTTGGGTGGGGAGAGGATTGATGTGGTCTCCTACAGTGAGGATGCGGAAGAATATGTCATCCGCGCGCTGAAGATTGACGGCGATATAGCGATAAGCGTTGACGAGAAGCACCGTGTGGCATATGTGACGGTTCCAACCGACAGACTGTCGGTGGCGATAGGCAGACACGGGCAGAATGTGCGTTTGGCGAGCCGCCTAACGGGCTGGCAGATAGAAATAGCGCCCGAAACGGTAGAAATTGATATTGAAGGCGTGCCCGAGGAAGTCATAGAGAACCTCTACGATGCGGGATACCAAACCCTTGAGGATATAAAGGAAGCACCTGTTGAGGAACTCTGCGAAGTGGAAGGCGTAACCCCCGAAATCGTCGCCAAGATAAAGGACTACATCAAACGGGTTGAGGAACGGCTGATATACGGCGAAGAGGGAGAACAACAATGAGCAAGAAAAAACAGGATAAAGATGACAAAGGCGATAAGAAGGGGATGCAACTCCTTGAGTTGGCGAAAGAGTTGGGACTGTCCTGCCGTCAGTTGAGGTCATTTTTTGTGTCAAAGAAGGTGGCGATACCCGAGAAGCGCTACACATTCATAAGGTTGACACCGCAGCAGGTGGAGATGGCGCGCGATGTTTTTGTCCGCCGCAAGATGATGATGCGACGACCATTCCGCGCTCGACGCTCCGCAAAAGAATTAGCCGAGCATAAACTCGGAATACGCACCCCAAAACCAGCACCAACTCCCACAGAGAAAAGAGAAAGACGCCGCCCGACGACAAGGAAGCGATGGTCCGCCGAAAAAACCGCAAGACCAACAACACCCACACCACCACGCCCTTTCCGCCCACCTCCACCCAAAACCGAAGCGCCGCCTCCACCAAAAGAGCCTCCTAAACGACGACTCAAGGAGACCCGTCCCTCAAAAGACCAACGCATTCAGTCCCGTATGCAACGACGACTTCTGATGAAGAAACGCGAAGAGGCTTATGACATTGATGTTGAGGAAGAACTTTACACGGAAGAGGAAGGCGAAGTTCGCCCCCAAGCGCCAACCGCCAAAGAAACAAAAGAGAAAAAATCTCCACCCGTCGTGAAGCGCCCTGAAAAACTGGAGATTGAACCCCCCGTTACCGTTCGGGAACTATCAAGTGCTTTGGGGGTTAAGACCTCCGAGTTGATTTTCAAACTGATGCGTATGGGACATCGCCTGACAATAAACGATGTGGTTCCAGAAGATGTGGCGGCGGAGATAGCGCTGGACTACGGCACTGAACTTCTGCTGAAGAAGCCCAAGAGCGTGGAGGAACTGCTTGCGGAGTTGGAGGCGCCGGATGAGCCCGATACATTGCAGCCTCGTGCACCGATTGTCGCTTTTTTGGGGCATGTTGACCACGGCAAGACATCGCTGCTGGACAGGATAAGAAGGACAAATGTTGCCGAGCACGAAGCGGGCGGCATAACACAGCACATATCGGTTTGTCAGATAGAGACCGAATACGGCAAAATAACCTTTGTGGACACCCCAGGACACGAGGCGTTTACGGCGTTGCGGGCACGGGGTGCGAATGTGACCGACATAGTGGTTTTGGTGGTGGCGGCGGATGACGGTGTGATGCCGCAGACGGTGGAGGCAATAAACCACGCCCGCGCCGCTGACGCCACCATCATCGTCGCCATCAACAAAATAGACAAACCCAACGCCGACCTTATCAAAACCAAACGGCAGTTGTCGGAACACCAACTGATTTCGGAAGAATGGGGCGGCGATACTGTGATGGTTGAATGCTCCGCGCTGACGGGAGAAGGCGTTGACCATCTGGTGGAGATGATCTCAATAGTTTCTGAGATGCTGGAGTTGAAGGCGAATCCAAAGCGTGATGCGGTAGGTTATGTTGTGGAAGCCAGTTTGACGGAGGGGTTGGGAGTTGTTGCGACGCTGATTGTGCGCAACGGAACGCTTCGGGTGGGCGATGTGGTTCTCTGCGGCACGACATATGGTCGGGTTCGCTCAATGAAGGATTGGCGCGGAAGGACGATACGGGAAGCAGGTCCCAGCACGCCTGTTGTGATGACAGGATTCCCTGCGGTGCCGGAGGCTGGAGAGAAGTTCTATGTTGTTGAGTCTATGGGGAAGGCACGGGAATTGGCGGATATGATAGAGGAGAAGCGCAGGAGTGTGCCTGCTGCTGCGCGGCATATCACCCTTGAGACGCTTCACGAGCATATCCGACAGCAGCAGATAAAGGAGTTGCGTCTGATTCTCAAAGCCGACGCGCAGGGCTCTGTTGAGGGGATTCAGAAGATTCTTGCCCCACTTGAGACGGATGAGGTGCGCGTAAGAATACTTCACAGTGGTGTGGGCAATGTGAGCGAGGCGGATGTGATGTTGGCGGACGCATCGGATGCGGTGATAGTCGCCTTCAATGTGGGCGTTCCTGAGAAGGTGAGGGCTGAGGCGCGGGTGCGGGGTGTGCAGGTGCGTTCCTACAGAATCATCTATGAGTTGGCGGACGATGTTCGCAAAGCGCTTGAGGGGATGTTGAAGCCTGAAGAGAAGTTGGTTCAGACAGGACGCCTTGTGGTGCGTCAGGCTTTCAAGTTGCGCGGGGTGGGTATTGTTGCGGGTTGCTATGTGGAGCAGGGCAAGATAGAGCGCAACGCGCCGGTCAAAATCTACCGCGGCGACAAACTCATCCTTGAAAGCCGTGTTGTCGGGCTGAAACGGTTCAAAGACGATGTCAAGGAAGTTAATCAGGGTTATGAGTGTGGCGTTCTGATAAAGGACTACGACGATGTGCAGGTTGACGATGTGATAGAGGCGTATCGTGTTGAGGAGGTGGCGAGGAAACTGGAGATATAGTGATGGTGGTGGGAGTGGCGACAGCGCGGCTTTTTATAAGGGCATCACGGAGTCTGAAGGAGAAAAGGCGGGTTTTGCAGTCGCTGAAGGAGCGTTTGCGCAAGAGGTTTAACATATCCGTGGCGGAGGTAGGAGCGCAGGACAACCATCAGGTAGCGGAGTTGGGTCTGGCGACGGTGAGTTGGAGTAGGGGGGTGGTGGAGAAGACGCTTGAGGCGGTGCGTGGTTTTTTGGAGCACCAGCCGCAGGCGGCATTGAGTGCTCTTCAATGGGAGTGTCTTTGAGGTGCGGTTGTGATGGCTGATGAGATAATCCAGCATCTGCCGCGGAGGTTGCAGCGTGTTGCCGAACTCCTTCAGCAGGAAATTTCTATGATAATCATAAAGGAGTTGCGCGACCCACGGATACACTTCTGCACCGTCACGCGGGTAGTGCCCTCACCTGACTTGCGCAGCGCACAGGTGCATCTTTCGGTTTACGGCGATGAGGCGGCGCGTAAAGAGACTATGTGCGCTCTTCAGAAAGCGAGCGGCTACATACAGCATCTGCTCACAATGCGTATTCGCTTAAAGTTCATCCCACGCCTTTATTTCATCCACGATGACGCCGTAGAGCACGCCGACCGCGTCGCAAAAATCCTCCGTGAACTTGAGGAAGAACGCAGCCTTTACGAAGGTAGGGAGGAGGATAAGACAACTTCCTCCGACCCAGACCTCTGATACCGCTTCAGCCACGCAAAATAGCGTCTGTAATGTTCCTGCATCAATTTTGTCGTCTTATGGTATGCGACATTCATCCCAAGATATACTACAGGGTTGACACGCAGTTGTGCGGGCAGACGATGCAGTATCCCTCCCACGCTGAAAAGATTTTTCCTGAACCAGAGATAGCCTTCCGCCAACTCTTCCATACTCATCCCCGCAGGGCGGTATACAGGGGTGGTGTGGTCATAATAAGCCCAGTTTTTGTGGACGATTCTACCTTGGCGCATAAGACGGTCAAAGAGGGCAGTGCCGGGGTAGGGCGTGAGGACATTGGCGCTGACGGAGGGCAGCCCGTGGCGCATAACAAAATCAAGCGTTTTCTTAAAAACATCCTTTTTGTCTTCATCAAGCCCAAATATAAGGGAGGCGTGGAACACAACACCTGCCGCGCGGCAGCGCCGTATCGCCTTCACATATCCCTCAAGCGGCACCGACTTCTTAAACCGCCGCAACGCCACAGGGTCCACCGACTCAACGCCGACAAAAAGTCCCAAAAGACCGGACTTAACCGCTGCGTGGAAGAGTTCATCATCCAGAATAAAGCGGACAGAGACCTGTGCCGACCATCTGACGCGCAACGGTCGCAGCCGCTTGAACAACTCAAAAGCGTAACGCCTGCTGGCGCCAAGGTTGTCGTCAAGGAATATTATGTGGTTTGCACGGCTGGCTTTAACCTGAGCAATAACACGCTCAACCGACAGTCTGCGAACCCTCCGTCCATAGACCCTGTGGACGCAGCAGAATTCGCAGTTGTTGGGGCAGCCGCGGGAGGCGACCACCGGCGCCACAAGCGGCAGAAACCTCCTCTTGCGCCTTTTGTATGTCACAATCGGAACAGACGATACATCCGGGGCTATGTTGCGATAAACGCGTTCCAAACGCCCCCTTTGGCAGTCCTCCACCACCTTCTGCCAGACACCTTCCGCCTCACCTATGACGACGGCATCGGCATATTGCAAGCCTTCATCTGGAAGAACCGTTGTGTGAACGCCGCCGAGGACGACCTTTGCCCCGCGGGCACGAAAGCGCTGTGACAACTCATACGCCCTCGGCGCAGTCGCCGTCATCACGCTTATCCCCACCAAATCCCAGTCACCGTCGGGTATCTCCTCCACCTCCTCTTCCACTATGTGGACATCGTGTTGCGGTGGCGTGAGCGCTTCCAGAATCGCAAGCGACATCTGCGGAATGCGCAGCCAGCCAGGTGTGACATCAGGAAACACCGACCTTGGGGAAATCAAAAGGACTCGCATGGAACCGACTCCAAAAAAGAAGGAGGGCTTACACGCCCTTGTTAGTAGTATACCACAAAGATTGGAGTATTGCCCGTTAAAAATCTCGGCTTCCCATAAAAGCGCAAATTTTACAGGACAAGCAGCACAGTCAGAACTGCAGCAAAAAACCCTCTCAATTGTCGGTTATGGTTATCTTCACCTCTGGAGGTTCTCCGAAGGTTTCGTTCTCATCTTTGGGGCGGCGCAAACCCGGATACTTGCTTACCACTTTTTTCCAGCAGGAGTCGCAGTACCAGTAGCGCATATATTTTGCGCCTTCGCTTGCGTTCATAATGCAGATTATCTTTGTGCCGTAATGGTCGGGCAGCCCGAAGAAGGCGTGTCCAAACTCATGCACAAATGTTGCCACAAAACACTCGCCCGCAACGAACATCTTGCCGCCCGAGGCGTAGCCGTAGACGGTGCCGCCTTTCGGACCCGGCACGGTTCTGCCAGTGTTGACAAGCACAACGACCCTGCCACGGCGCGATTTGTCGCTTATGTGCGCCTCCTCTATCAGCACTCCGCCCCCCGTCATATTCCATATCCGCTTCGCCGCCTCCCTCACTATCTTCGCGAACTTCTCCAACTGCTCTCGCGTCGCATCGTTCACAAATGTGCACTCCAACTTTATCACCCCTTTTATCTGCTTCTTAAGCCGCAGCACTTTCAGACGCTCCTGACGCTCCTTCTCCTTACGCTTCAGGCGCTCCGCCTTCGCCTTCGGCATCCATCTCCCTTTATACTTCACATATCCTTTTGCCTTGTAATACTCCTCTTCAGAAACCCACTTCCCACCTAATCGGCGATATCCCTTTTTTGCCATCTCCAACTCTTCTTTGCGTATCCACTCCTCACCCCAGCGCACAAAGCCTGCCTTCAGTTTCTCCACATCCTCTTTGGGCAGCCACTGCCCCTTGTATCTCACATAGCCTTTTGCCTTATAGAACTCCTCTTCGGTGACCCAGCGTCCACGCAGGCGTTTGTGCCCCAACTCAATGTGAGCGAACTCGTTTTCGGGGTCCATCTCAAGAACGGTCTTGAACAGACGCCGTGCCTGCTCTTTCAGACCCGCGCTCTTTGCCCACAATCCCAATTTGAAGTATCCTTCTATGTCGCCTTCCTTCAACTCCTCAAGCCGCTTCGCGAATATCTCCTCAACGCTGCCCCGCTCTATCTTCTTTATCCGCTCCTTGAGTATCTTCAACTTACCCGCCTTGGTCTTCACCACCACATAATCCTCATCCTCCTCCACGATTTTGCCCGTTATCGTCCCACCGCCTTCTATATGAATTATGTCCGCCACCAGAACCGCGGAAAAAAGCAGCGCGCACAGTCCGACAAACCGCATATCCTGCCTCCTAACACCCCAGCAAAGTGTAGCACAGAAAGGGAGCGGATATGTCAGGTTCGTTTGAACGACTATTGGTGTCTCAACTGTGCCACCAATTTTCGCAGGTCTTCAATCAGCCCTTCCAGAGCGGACTTTCTGGGTCCCCACAGGGCGAGTGTGCCGTCCCGTGCGACGGTGGCAAGGAACCGTCCTTTGGGGGAGAAAGCCAGAGCGGTCACCGCCTGCTCGTGCGCATCCTCTTTCCAAACTTCTTTGAAGTCCGCCTTTACATCCCATAAACGCAGCGTTCTGTCCCAACCCGATGAGGCGAGAAACCGTCCCCGTGGACTGAACGCCAACGCCGTGACCGCGTTTTTGTGCCCTTTAAGGGTCTTGACCATCTCGCCATCCTTGACGCTCCAGACAAACAGGTCAAAGTCGCGTCCGCCTCCAACAACCACGCTACTGTCGGGACTGAATGCCACAGCGTTTATCCAACTCTTCCGCCCGCTCATAGCCTGAAGCACCATAAAGTCATCATCCACGCTCCACAGTCTGACCATGCCGTCTGATGAGGCGCTGGCAACAATCTTACCGTTGCGGCTCCACGCAAGCCCCCTCACCTCATCGTTGTGCTCGCGCAGCACCTTCATCAACTCCCAACCCGCCTTCTTTTCCCAGATACATATCGTGTTGTCAGCAGAAGCGCTGGCGAGATAGCGTCCCTTTGGGTCAAAGACAACCGCGTGCACCACATCCGTGTGGTTCTTCAGCGTCTTAAGGGGCTTAAGTCCGTTTTTGACATCAAGCAGGACGACCGCGCCATCAGCGCAACCGGCGGCAAGCAACTCTCCATCGGCGCTGAAAGCCAGTGAAAAGACCGCCGCCCCCAAAGTGCGTCTGTTTTGCTCCTTAAGGTTCGGGGCGGAAAAGAGTTTGACCGTGTTGTCGCGTCCTCCTGTGGCAAGGGTTGCCCCGTCAGGCGAGAAGGCGACCGCCTCCGCGGATGCTGTATGGACACCTTTTTTTGCCAGTTGAGAGAAAAACTTATGGGGGGATTTTGCCAACTCCGCAGCGCGTTTCAGCAACTTCTCGTCAGGGAGATAGACACAGGCGGCGGCGACCGCCTTCTGCGCCGCCGACCAGTCGCACCCCTCAAGCGCCTTGCAGACCGCCTCTACTCTACCCGCCGCAAGAGCGTCCAACTCCGCCGCCACCTTCTTCGCCTCTTTCCCACCAGGCACCAACTGCAGCGCATAGCGCGTAAACAGCCGAACACTGCTGTAGCGGGCGTCCTCCAGCGCCTCCCTCGCCCGCCTCACCAACCGCTTATACGCCGCCTTTACAACACCCGTCGCCGCCGTGTTCGGATTTATCATCTTTGCCGCCTCGCACAGCCGCCGCGCCTCCTCATATCTCCCACTATCTATCGCCAACTCCACCTGCTCCACCACCTTCTCATCCGCGGTCTCAAGCAGTGCCCGCGCCTGCTTATGCCCCTTCTTAAGGCGCAGAATCAGTGCGCACAACCGTGCCGCATCCCCCCATTTACCCCCACTTTTTGCCATCTCCACACGCCTCCACATCATAGCGCACAGGTCATCCACTGCGCGCGTAAAGGACGGCGCGTCAAACCACCTCTTGCGCGCCTCATCCAGCAACTTCACCGCCTCATCCCACCTTCCCTTCCTCGCCGCCTCAAACCATCTCAAATACGCTTTTTTCTGCTCATCGCTCAAGAAAAGAAGCGCCGAAAGCAGCCTTAATGCCGCCGCTATGTCGCCTTCGTCGCTCACCTCAACACGGTGGCGCTGATGAACCCGTCCTTCTCTTATGTCGTTGAGCCACCCCTCAACCACTATCCCGTTGGGGCTTCTCACCACCGAGCCGCCGAGCAGAAAGCGTATCCCATACTCAAACCGTAGGATTGTGGTTTTGCGGATATCTTCTACGCGTTCTGGGGGTATGGAATGGCGTCTTAGGATATCCGCCATCTTTGCGGGTCCAAGTCCGCGCAGTGGATGGGGCAGCGTGGCAAGCACTGTTCTTGCCGCCTCATTCCCACTGATTTTCACCCCTTCCGTCGCAAACGGCACGACACCAACCAACACCTCCCCCTTGCGCGCCTCCTCCTTCAGGCGCTTTATCAGCCTTTCCAACTCCGCCACTTCAGGACCCTGTTCCCAGAGAAGTTTTGCCCGCTCATAGCCCGCCTCTATCTCCGGCAGCAACTCCGCAAAGTGCTTCAATTTGCGCACCTTCGCTATGACGGCATCATATTCCGCAAGGCGCGATTTCAACTGACCGACTTTCCGTTCAACATCGGCGTCTTTTAGGCACTCAAGCGCTTTCTGGTAGGCTTTAAGGGCTTTGCGCAGACGCCCCTCTCTCATCAGTCTGTCCGCTTCCTTCACAAATGCCTCAAAGCCGAGATGGCGTTTGGCTTCCTCGTAAATCCCTTTTGCTTCGGCAGAATCGGGATGGATTTTGAGCGCATCTTTGGCAGCCTTGAAAGCCTCCGCCCAATCGCCTGCATTTATCGCGCGCCTGCCCGCCTCCAGCAGCCCATCAAAACGCTGCTCCCGTCTGAACTCCGCAAGCAGTTCTTTTGCTTTTGGGTCGTCGGGATATATCTGGAGTGCTTTCTGGACGGCGGCGATTGCCGCTCCCCAGTCGCGTTTCTGCGCCGCCTCCCGCGCCTCCTCAATATAGCCCGAAAACACCGCACTCCTGTGCCAGAAATAGAACAGAACGCAAAGCCCCACCAACACACAAACCCCACCTATCATCGCTTTTTTCAGCCACTTAGGTCTGCCCATCCTCTCCCCCTTCTTCAACCGCACAGCATTATCCCCGCCCCTACAGAATAAATCAAGCCCCGCCTCTTACTGAAGTGGTGTTCCCTTTTCGTCTTGCTTTTGACTCCCTTATGTGGCATAATCTGTGGCTTCTTGATTGAGGAAGGAGTAAGGAGATGGCAACGCTCAAAGAAATGGCGGCAAAACCAAGTCCGCTTGCATCAGGACACAGGGCGTGTGCGGGCTGTCCTGCCCCCACAGTCGTGCGGCAGGTTCTGATGGCATCGGAGTATCCTGTTGTTGTCACCTGCAGCACTGGCTGTCTTGAGGTGGTGACGACGATATATCCGTATACGGCGTGGCGGGTGCCGTTTATACATTCGGCGTTTGAGAACGCTGCGGCGACGATTTCGGGCATAGAGACCGCCTACCGCGCTCTTAAGAAGCAGGGCAAAATTGACAGGGACATCCGTTTCATCGCTTTTGGAGGCGACGGCGGCACATACGATATCGGTCTGCAGGCTTTGAGCGGTGCGCTTGAACGCGGACACCGCTTCCTGTATGTCTGCTACAACAACGAAGCATATATGAACACGGGAATTCAGCGTTCAAGCGCCACACCGATGTTCGCAAACACGACGACCGCGCCTGCAGGTAAAGCAGTGCCGGGCAAGCCGCAGTGGCGTAAGGACTTAACCGAAATAGTGGTGGCGCACAACATCCCATACGCCGCCCAAGCATCGGTCTCCCACTGGCGCGACCTGATGCGCAAAGTGCAAAAAGCGCTTGAAGTTGACGGTCCCGCTTTTGTTAATGTCTTATCACCCTGTCCGCGCGGCTGGCGACACGAGTCCTCAAAGTCGGTTGAGATTGCCCGACTTGCCGTGGAAACCTGCTACTGGCCGCTTTATGAGGTGGAAAACGGTCGCTACAAAATCACCGTAAAACCCAAACAGAAAAAGCCTGTGAGCGAGTGGCTCTTTATGCAGGGGCGCTTTGCGCACTTAAAGAAGCCTGATGCACGCGATGCGGTGGAGGAAATCCAGAAGTTTGTGGACAAGAAATGGGCGTGGCTTGAAAGGATGGAGAAGATGAGTATGGAGGAGTCGTGATGGCGGGGGTTTTTAAGGCGTACGATGTGCGGGGGGTCTATCCTGATGAGTTGGACGAGGATAAAATGCGGCGGATAGGAAACGCCTATCTGCAGTTTATCGGGGGGGCAGGAAAGAGCGTGGTGGTGGGACGGGACGGTAGGTTGCATTCGGCATCATTGAAAGATGCGCTGGTGGAGGGGTTGCTGGATGGCGGTGCGCGTGTGATTGATATCGGGCTCTGCACAACGCCGATGAATTATTTCGCCATAGGACACCTTAATGCTGATGGTGGGTTGATGGTGACGGCAAGCCATAATCCACCCCAATACAACGGCTTGAAGGTGAGCCGCGCGCAGGCGTTTCCCTGCTCCTATGAAGGTGGGCTTTGCGAGATAGAGAAGATAGTGGAGAAGGGGGGGTATGTGAAGGCGGCGGGAGGGCAGGTGGAAAGGAAGGAAGTGCTGGACGCATATGCAGAACATGTGAGGAAGGTGGCGGGCGACCTGTCAGGAATGAGGATAGCGGTTGACTGCGGCAACGGCATTGCTGGTCCATTTTTCCAGAAGGTGTTTGAGCAGACAGCACTGACAATTGTGGGGCTATATATGGAGCCTGACGGGCGATTTCCGAATCATGAGCCCAACCCGTTGAAGGAGGAGAACTTAAAGGATGTAAGCGCGGCGGTGCAGGAGCACGGATGCGATGTAGGGCTCGCCTTTGACGGGGACGGCGATAGGTGCCGTTTCGTGACGGAGGAAGGCGCACCTGTTGGGGCGGACATAATAACGGCGTTCGTGGCGGCGCAGAAACTGCACCAGCATCGCGGGGCAAAGATAGTATATGATGTGCGCTCAAGCCGCGTGGTGGAGGAGGAGGTGCGCAAAGCAGGCGGCATTCCCGTTCTGTGCCGTGTCGGACACGCTTATATGAAGGAGACGATGCGGAAAGAGGATGCACTGTTCGGCGGCGAGTTGGCAGGGCATTTCTACTTCCGTGAGAACTTCTACGCCGACAGCGGCTTCCTTATCGCCGCCACCGTTTTGCGAATTCTCAAGGAGGAGAAGAAGCCCTTTTCGGAGTTGCTGCGCCCGCTTCTGCGCTACTACGCAACAGGCGAGGTCAACTTTGAAGTTGCAGACAAGGATGCAAAAATTGCGCAGATAGCCGAGTATTTCCGCAAGCAGGGCGCTGACATTGATTTTATAGATGGAGTTACGGTGCGGTTTGACGACTGGTGGGCGAACATACGCAAATCCAACACAGAGCCTTTATTGCGCCTCAACCTTGAGGCGAACAGCGCGGAGTTGCGCGACAGAATGCGCGCAGAAATTGAGCGCCTCATCCGCTCCTGATTGCAACTGCCAAACCCTTTGCTTTTTACCAGTAAATGTTGGTGAAGGAGCCGCCTGTCTGCTGCGCCAACCCTTTGAGCAACTTCATCATCGCCGCGACATCCATATTCGGCGTTGACCGCGCCTGCTCGAAACCGAATGTGTGTATTATGATTTTGCGGAAACGGTTGTTCTCCTTCACCCATTGCAGAATGTTGTCCACATCAATGGGGCTGTTGCCGCGCCAGGGTTGTCCGTCCGAGAGCAGATATATGGTGTCAATTTCTGGGTCAGCAAAGGCGGCTTTGATGGCGTCGTCGGTGTAGGTATCGCCTTCCGCCTTGAGGGAACGCACAAATGCTATCGCTTGAGACTTGTTGCCTTTGCTGGCGAAAACCAGACGCTTGCGCCAGCGTTTCAGTCCCGTAGCAAACGCTATAATGTTGAATTTTGCCTTCGGTGGCAGCCCCTTTATGCACTTTATCAACTCGCGCTTCACACGCGCTATCCGTGCACGCGATGCGGCAAGACACGGATAGCCGCCCCAGTCATCCCTCACCGCGTTCTTGGGCAGTTTCGTCTTCTGGATTATCTGCCCGTCTGGCGTTTTTATAAATTTCGGATCCCGCGCCTGCATTGAACTTGACACATCTATTAGGAATATCACCCGCGTTGAGACGACTTCAGTGCCGAAAAATTTCGGCGCGCTCTTCTTGACCATATCCACAACTGTCATTCCCCGCTCCTCGTCCTTCTCCAACTTCCCCTGCTTCTCCTTCTCCTTAAGACGGCTTTTCTGCTCGGCAAACCACTCACGCCATTTCTTCGCTTCCTCAAAGTCTATCCCGCAAAGCGTCGCCAACGCTTGACGCGTCTTAAGCCACACCAACCCGCGCTCCTTCTCCACCCTGCCGTAAAGTTCTATCAGCGCGGCGATGATGTCGGTTCCCCCCTGAATCAACGCCGCATTTACCGCTTCCCGCAACACCGCCGGCTCCTTATCCTTAAGCAGGGCTATCACAGTTTTGCGCACAACATCCTTCTGGGCGAATCTTATCGCCCGCAGCGCCATTAAACGCACCCGCCAGTCCCGCGCACTCACCGCCACATCCGCCACCACCTTCAACTTCCCCTCATCATCCTCCGCCTCCATCAACGCCGCCTCCACCGCATCCACAAACTCCCCACGCTTCGTCTCAATCGCCAATACCGCCGCATGCTCCACACTCTTCTTGCTCCATAACCCCACCATATCCTTCAAAATCCGTTGCGCCTCCGCCCACCTGCATTCCTTCATCTTCGCGTGGAACCGCGCATCCAACCGACGCAACTGTTTATCCCCACCCCCAAATAAAGCCCCAAAACCGCATACCAGAACAGCAAGGCAGAAAACCGTTCGCATAACTTCGCCTCCACCGTTTCCTTTTCTATTTTACCGACCGCGGCTAAAATCGCACAGGCGTTCTGTGCGTTTTTATGGGCAGAAAGGATGGAGAATTGAGCCGGCTTGAGCGCGCATATAGGCAATGGAGGGGGATGCTGTTGCGGTTTGCGTCCGTTATGGTAGGAGACTGTGTGTTGGCGGAAGATGTGGTGCAGGACGCGTTTGTGCGTGTGATGCGGTCAGGTGCACGGTTTGACAGCACAAAAGCCTTCAAGACATATCTTCTGCGTTCGGTAAGAAGCGCCGCTGTTGACATTCTCCGAAAAAAACCTGCTTCGCAACTCCCAACTACCGCCGCCACCACGCCAGATTTCGTCTCCGACCTCCTCTCTGCGCTGCCACAACAGCAGCGTGAAGTCGTCGTCCTTCGCATCTGGGGCAAGATGACCTTCCGCGATATAGCAGAAACCCTGGGTGTGCCGCTCGGCACCGTTCTGTCCCGTATGCGTTACGCTATGATGCGCTTAAGGAGGCTTGTTTCGGAGTAAGACTATGGATTGCGAGGAAGTGCGGAATATGATGGTTCTTTGTCTGTGGGGTGAGGCGGACAGGGAGCAGCAAAGTTGTGTGAGGCGTCATCTTAAGAAATGCGGAGAGTGCCGTCTCTACTTTGCGCACCTGCGGCGTGCAAAAGCGACGCTTTATGCCCTTAAGAAAGGCAGGCTCCCATCCAGACCCCGCCTTCTGCCCCGCATTTTCCTGCGCCTCGCCGCTCCGCTTGCTGCAGGTATCATCCTGCTTGTTCTGCCCACAGCCCAGCCCCGCTGTAGCGCACTTCCCCCGTGGCCGTCGGTAACACTGATAAAAGCCCCCATTATGAGGTGGTCTTCCTCGCCGACCCCGAAGAAGCGGCGGATGACCTTTTCGGAGAGGGTAAAACGGCTGCGCAGCCGCATAGAAAGCACCCAAAAACTGTTCGCCAAACTCTGGTAGGAGGTTGTTTAATGCGAATGCTTGTGGTGGTGTTGCTTGCAGGTGGTGTTCTGCTGGCGCAGGAGAGAGGATATGAGCCGCCGCCACCGAAAAGACCGCCCGCGCAGAAGCGTCTGGATGAGCGTGTGGTGGAGAAGATTGAGCGGGCGTTGAAGGAGTGGGCGCCGTGGATGATGGAGGAGTTTGAACACGCTTTGAAACGGCGCGACGAACGCTTCCTCCGCAAACTCGCCCATTTTGTGGATGAGATGAGCGAGTTGCGCGAGCGCAATCCGCGGGAGTTCAAGGAGCGTCTTGAGCGGATGAGGGAGGAGTTTGAGCGCCGCCACAGAGAACACTTCAGACCGCCGCATCCGCCTGATAAGGAGCACTTCAGACCGCCGCGTCCGGAAGAAGGTCCCGAAGAGAGACCACCGCGGGAACCCA
>CAZPBO010000002.1:0-47592 GCA_964584815.1 uncultured Planctomycetota bacterium | reverse complement strand
TTCAGACCGCCGCGTCCGGAAGAAGGTCCCGAAGAGAGACCACCGCGGGAACCCAGAGACGAGGATTTGAAAGCGTTTTTGAAAAGTGACAGATTCGCACTTTTAAGGGAGGTGGCTCCTTGGTTGCTGGAGAGAGCACTTCACGCAGAGCCATCCGAGTTGCCTGATATTGTGCGCGGATTGGAGCGGATGTGTGACGACCTTGAGAGGTTGCGTCGGGAAGACAAGGAGCGGTTTGAGTTGCGGGTGAAGGCGATGCGTCTGAAGCACAAAGCAGAGGAGTTGGCGGAGGCGTTCAAGCAAACAAACTCCCCTGATGAGAAGGAGCGTTTCCGCAGAGAACTGAAGGAGGTGTTGACGGCGCTGTTCAAGACGCGGATGAGGGAGATGGAGTGTGAGATGGAGGAGTTGGCGCGCGAATTGGAACACTTGAAGGGTCTGCACGACCGCTACCTCGCCAATGCCGAGAAGATAATACGGCGCAAATTGGAAGAGATGCTTGAGGGGGATGAAGGGTTTGAGTGGTAGAGAAAGCACCTGATGTAGTATCTGAAGCATAAAGAGGAGCCGGCTGGCATAAATTTGTCGGTCGGCTCTTTTGTTTGCTTTGAAGCGTGGCGTGTTATGCGGCAAAATATGGCGCGTGCGCATAGTAGGAGGGAAAAGATGCACATAGAGCAGGCGCGTTTTGAGGAGCCAGTGTTGAAGCGCAACGATGAGGTGGCGGCGCAAAACAGGCGCTTTTTCCTTGAGCGGGGAATATTTTGCGTGAATCTGATGGGCGCGCCCGGGGCGGGCAAAACCACGCTTCTTGAGCGCCTGATACCGCTTCTTACACCGCATGTCTCTGTGGCAGTGGTGGAAGGCGACATAGCAGGTGACGATGACGCAAGACGCATAACTGCCTGTGGCGTTCCCGTTCAGCAGACAAACACCTACGGCGCCTGCCATCTGCTCGCTGAACAGGTAGCCCACGCTGTTGACCACCTCACACAGCAAAGTGAGTTTGGACTTTTGTTCATTGAGAATGTGGGGAATCTTGTGTGTCCTGCCGAATTTGACCTTGGTGAGGCGCTGCGTTTTGTGGTCTATTCGGCGACA
Organism: uncultured Planctomycetota bacterium; assembly: GCA_964584815.1. GTDB lineage: Bacteria > Planctomycetota > SKW154 > SKW154 > SKW154 > CAZPBO01. Next base: position 46,491 of record CAZPBO010000002.1, on the reverse strand, counting down.
GAGGGCGCGGACAAGCCGCGTAAATATCCGTTGATGTTTATGCGCGCGGGGTTAGTAGCGCTCAACAAGGCGGACATAGCAGGCGCTGCCGGCGTTGAGATGGCAGATTTGCGCAGAAGTGTAGCACAGGTCAACCCCGCCGCGGCGGTCTTCACCATCTCCGCCGCCAAAGGAGACGGTGTGGACGATGTGGCGCAATGGCTGCTTCAGAGGATGGAGGCGTTCCGCGGATGAGGCGAGAGAAAATAGCGGTCTTTGGCGTGGTTCAGGGAGTGGGCTTTAGACCATTTGTGGTGCGTTTGGCGCGGCGCCTTCGTCTTGCCGGCTCTGTCAAAAATGTCCCCGGAGGTGTGGAGATAGAGGCGGAGGGTAGCCAAAAACGGCTGAATGATTTTGTGAAACGCTTAACAGAAGAAGCGCCACCACTTGCGCACATCACTCACATAAAGCGCACCCCTCTTAAACCCCGCAACCAGAAGGAGTTTACCGTCAAGCCCAGCACAAGGCGCGGCAGAAAGCGCGTTCTCCTTCCCCCAGATGTCGCCACCTGCGACGCCTGTCTGCAGGAGGTCTTTGACCCCGAAGACCGCCGTTATCTTTACCCCTTCACAAACTGCACAAATTGCGGTCCCCGCTACACAATCGTTTTGGATTTGCCCTACGACCGTGACCGCACAACGATGCGGGAGTTTGCGATGTGCGAGCAGTGCCGTCGTGAATACGACGACATAGCCGACCGCCGCTACCACGCCCAACCCAACGCGTGCCCCGTCTGCGGACCGCATATCTGGCTTTGCGATTCGCGTGGCAAAAAAATCCGCGCAAAAGACCCCATAAAAAGCGCCGTTAAGATGCTCAAAGACGGCAAGATTTTGGCGATAAAGGGGTTGGGTGGTTTCCACATTGCCTGCGACCCGCAAAATGACAAGGCATTAAGGCGGCTGCGGGAGCGTAAGAAGCGTCCTGCAAAACCGTTCGCCTTGATGGTGGCAAGTGCAGAGACCGCCCGCAGATTTGTGCATCTTTCCCCTGCGGCGGAGGAGTTGCTCAAATCGTGGCGCGCACCTATTGTGCTTGCCCCAAAGAACGAAGATGCGCCTATCTCGCAACTCGTTGCGCCAAACCTGTCCGACCTCGGCGTTATGCTACCATACACTCCCCTCCACCATATCCTTCTTCACACCAATTTTGAAGCGCTCGTTATGACAAGCGGAAACCGCGCCGAAGAACCGACAATCCACGAAAACGATGTCGCCCTTGACGACCTATCCGACTTCGTGGACGCCTTTCTTCTTCATAACCGCCCTATCTCCGTGCAGAACGACGATTCCGTGGTTCGGGATATGTTTGAGGACTGTGTGATGGTTCGTCGGGCGAGGGGCTGGGTTCCAGAACCGGTTGAGTTGCCGCTTGCCCCGCCCTCACTCGTCGCCCTCGGCGCAGAAGAGAAAAACACTATTTGCCTTACGCGCCTCAAAGAAGCCTTCATAAGCCAGCATCTGGGCGATATGCACAACCTGCGGACATACCAGGCGTTTGAGGCAACACTTGAGCACATAAAGCGCCTCTTTCAGATAAAACCAACCCTTGTTGTGCACGATATGCATCCCGACTATTTCACGACGAAGCACGCGGCGCGGATGGGACTACGCCGCCTCGCCGTCCAGCACCATCACGCTCATATCCTCTCTTGTCTTGCAGAGCATGGCTTAAAAGAGCCAGCAATTGGGGTGGCATATGATGGTGTGGGATACGGAGCGGACGGAACGGTGTGGGGCGCTGAGATTCTGTTTGTTGATGGGGTGCGCTACAAACGGGTAGGAACTTGGAGACAGATAGCGCTTGCGGGCGGTGAGGCGGCGATTCGCAAGACCTGGAAGGTTGCTGTTGCCGTGCTTTACGACATATTCGGTGGCAGGATGCACGATGTGGATATACCCCTTTTCGGCGTCGTCAAAGCCGCGGATGTGGAGGCGGTTCTTTCTATGCTGAAGGCACAAGTTGCGGTGGTCAGCGCCACCTCAATGGGACGGTGGTTTGACGCGGCAGCCGCCATATGCGGTATATGCTTTACCAACACATATGAAGGGCAGGCACCGGCGGAATTGGAAGCCGCTTTGTGGAAACTCCTTAAACGCGATATTCCCAAAAACCCTTACCGTTACCCGTATTCTGTGCGGAGGGAAGGTGAGCGATTTGTCGCGGACCCATCGGATGCGGTGGTGGCGCTTGTGGGAGATGTGGCGTCAGGACGCGAGCGTGGGGAGATAGCACTCGGCTGGCACGAGATGGTCGCCGCCGCAACTGTGGACCTCGTCCGCGCCACATCACAACGCTTCCCCACAAAAACAGTCGTCCTATCAGGTGGCTCCTTCCAGAACCGCTTCCTCCATCTGCGTATCCGCCAACTCCTGCAACAGAACGGCTTTCGTGTTCTAACCCACACAAATGTGCCGCCCAATGACGGCGGCATCTCTCTCGGTCAGGCGCTATTTGCAGCGTTCGCTTCAAGGAGGTGAGATATGTGTCTTGCGGTTCCAGCAAAGGTGGTAAAGAGACAAGGCAACAAGGGGGTTGTGGATTTTGGAGGGGTAAGGCGAGAAGCGGACTTTTCCCTTCTGCCTGATGTAGAGGTTGGAAACTGGGTCTTGGTGCACGCAGGCTTTGCCATAGAGCGTTACTCGGAGGAGGAAGCGCTTGAGACCCTGCGTCTGTTGAAGGAGATAGCGGATGCTGCCGAGCAAGATTTTTCGCGACCCGAAACTGGCAAGGGCTCTGGTGCAAGCCATCCATAAAGAAGCCAAAGAAATTGACCGCACCGTCAGCCTGATGGAGGTCTGCGGCACCCACACTATGGCTATAGCGCAATTCGGCATCCGCGCTATGATGCCCCAAAATGTGCGTCTGCTGTCAGGTCCAGGATGCCCTGTTTGTGTCACGGTTGCAGGTTATGTGGACGCCGCCTGCCAGTTGGCTCAACGCGACGATGTTGTCGTTGCAACTTTCGGCGATATGGTTCGCGTTCCAGGCACAGACCGCATAAGCCTTGATAGTGTGGGCAACCACTATGTGGTCTATTCCGCCGCCGACACAATACCTCTTGCCCGCCGAACATCAAAAACCGTCGTCTTCCTCGCCGTCGGCTTTGAGACCACCGCCCCCACCATCGCCGCCACCATCATCAGCGCAAAAGAACAGAACATCAAAAATCTGCTTTTTCTGGTCGCTCACAAAACCATCCCGCCCGCTATGGCGGCACTCCTCTCCTCACAAAAAACCCGTATTGACGCCTTTATCTGCCCAGGTCATGTCTCCACAATTATCGGCGCAAAACCCTATGAGCCAATCGCCGAAAAATTCCGCCGCCCCTGTGTCATTACCGGTTTTGAAGCGTTGGATGTGCTTGAGGGGATACTGATGATTCTGCGCCAGTTAAGGCGTGGCGAAGCAAAAGTGGAAACGCAATACAGGCGTGCGGTGCGCTATGAGGGCAACCAGAAAGCGCTTGCGGTGATGAGGGAGGTTTTTGAGGAGTGCGACGCGGATTGGCGCGGCATCGGGCGCATCCCGAAATCTGGCTTGCGCCTGCGGGAGGAGTTCGCCGACTTTGACGCAGAGCGCGTTCTGGGAGTGAAAATCAAACGCGGCAAGCCCGACCCACGCTGCCGCTGCGGACACATTATGCAGGGACTCTGTCTGCCACCTGACTGCGCCCTCTTCGCCAACCAGTGCCGTCCCGAACACCCTGTCGGACCCTGTATGGTGTCGTCAGAAGGAGCGTGTGCCGCTTTCTTCAAACATCCCCCAACCTTAAATGGTTTGGCTTGACATAGCCTGAAAATTCGGTTCAATGTTGTTGCGTTGGGGGACAGATATGGCGAAGAAAGAGAAGAAAATCGGTTTCAAACCGATAGAGCAGCAGATTTGTGATACGGTCAAGGAGCAGGTGGACGCAGAGTTAAAGAAAGTTCGCGGTCTTGTGAGGAGCGAGGTGAAAGCGGCGGTAAAGGAAGCGTTTTCCACCATAAGTGGGCGGTTGGATACCGTGGAGCAGCGCATGATAGCCTCATTTGGTAAGATGCAGGGCGAGATTGAGATGCTGTCCAAAATGGAGCAGCACGAGGATATGGATATAATGGCTCGGCTGCAACGCCTTGAGATGCAACTGCTTGCCCAGCAGAAAATTCTTGAAACTCACGCTCAGGCGATTGACGAACTGGTAAAAGGGCTTAAAAATATAATGGACAAGTTTGGTTCGGCCCCGTCGTCTAAAGGCTAGGACACGGGCCTTTCAAGCCCGAGGTGCGGGTTCGATTCCCGTCGGGGCTATTTTCTTCGCGAACGGTTTAAGAAGGTCTTCGGGCTTTGTTGCCGCCAACGCCCACAAAATAAGTGACACCACCGCAAAACACATCCCTAATGCAACATAAAAAGGTTCTGTAAGCAGCACAACCGCCGCTACCGCTGCAAAAATAACACTTAAACCATAAGCCAGTCGCCGTCTTCTGGTCAGATGCACTCCCAAAAGAAGCGCAAAGTCGCCCAATGCCGCGAACAGCCGTAAAAAGCCGAACTTTGAGCGCCCCCAGCGCCGCTTCCTGTGCCTCACCTCCACCTCCGCCACCGAGAATCCCGCCATCATCGCAAGCGGCGCCAGTATCCTATAACGGCTTGTCCCGCAAAGCGGACTCTCCACCACCTCCCGCCTGAACGCCCGCAGCCCACAGTTCGCATCTCGCACAGGCGACCCCAAAGCCCTCAATGCCGCGTTGAAAAGCCAACCCTGCAGCCGCCTTCCCCACTTATCCTCCCTCACCTTCCGCCATCCCACCACCACATCCGCCCCCCTCTCCAGCGCTTCCAGCAGTTTTCCCACTTCCTCAGGTGGATTCTGCAGGTCGGCATCCAAAGTGACTATAATCGGATAGGACGAGGTGGCGTATCCTGCAAGCAGTGCCGCTCCCTTGCCACGGTGCCGCATAAGGCGCACAACCCGCACAAAGCCGAACCGTTCCTCCGCCTCCGAAAGCGCCTTTGCCGTCGCCTGTCCCGACCCGTCATCCACCAGCACCACTTCAAACTCCCGCCCAGAAAGCGCCTTCTCCAGTCGCTCCACAAGCGGCAAAACGCTTTCTGCCTCCTCATAAACAGGCACAACAACGCTTACCCCGTCAGACCTCAAGCCCGAAATCCTCACGCAGAATATCAAGCAGGTCCCAGAAGTTGTGAATCTCATAGTCAGGTTCAGTTTCGCCTTTGATGTGGAGATAGCGACTGGAGCGCATATTCCGCACCGTCACCATCCCGATTTTGTTGGGGGGGTCTATGTCGTTTATGGGGTTGTCGCCGACATACATACATTCAGCGGGGCGGATGTTCAAGTCGTTGCAGGCGCGCAGGTACAGTTTCACATTCGGCTTGCCTATTCCTATCTGGTCGGAAATAAAAATGGCGTTCGGCGTCAGATACGGCAGCACCTTCAAACGCACCAACTTCTCCGCCTGCTTCACCGTCAGTCCATCCGTTATCACGCCCAGTATCAGGTCGGTGTTGTAAAGCAGTTTTATCACCTCATACACATCCTCGTACGGGCGGAGATGGCGAAATTTCGTGTCGTGGTATGCCACAACCGCAGCCGCCACAAGAACCGCCGCGTTCACCCCTTTATAGTATCTTTTTGGTATCCGTAGCAGCAATTTGTCAAAATGGTGCTCATAGTTGCTTGAAAACTCCCCCACCACCTCCTCCAACTCCCTCTGCAGTTGCTCCTTGGGCATACGGAGTCCTGCGCGTATCATCGCCTCAAGTGACGCATCACGCGCCATCTCCGAAAACTCATAACTCGGATACAGCGTATCGTCAATGTCAAAGAATATCGCGCTCAGTTTCCGCCTCACGCAACCACCTCCATCCTGTGATGATTATATCCGCTGCCATCCCATTTTCCAATGCTGTAGGCATCCTGCAGGCGGCATTGGGAAGAAGGCGTTGAGAAGGAAGCGGCGGTGTGGTTTAATAAGTGAAACAGTGGGGTAGAGTGATGGCGGTGCTTCTTGTGCTTGCTGCTGTGTCGCTTGAGGGCGAGTCGGTGTTTGCCGACAGACTGCCGCCCAATGCCTGGCAAGCCGCAAGAATTTCTGTCACCACAACCGACGCCTTTGAAGGACGCCTTCGTCTAACTGTTGGTCCTCTCACCTTTGAGAAACCTGTCGTGCTACCAGCGCATTCAAGAACAACCGTTCAGATTCCTTTCTACATCCCCGAGCAGCCCGCCGTCGTCAAGGTCTCTCTTGTCAACGCCGAAAGGGAGGAGTTCTTCCCTCAAGTTGCGGAATGGCTGATGACCGCCTTCAGAACAGAACATAACACCACCACAGCGTCATTGGACGGCAAATACGGCGCAACAATCAGACCGCAGGAATTTTTGCCTTCTCCGTTTCTGCTTTCGTCTTTCAGACAGATTGTTCTGACGGAGGAGCAGTGGCGGGGTTTGGGGGAGGATTGGAAGGCGGCGTTTGTCCGTTTCCTTGCCACAGGCGGCAGGCTTCACATATTGACTGATAAGAAACCCGCGGATGTGCCGTTTACCACATACGGCAGCAGGGTGCCCAAAGTGGCGCAGAGAATGCGGCTTGGTTTTGAGCCTGTGGTTCCCGACCGCTTCTCTGATGTCGGTTTGAGGTGGTTTGGACTGCTTTTGATAGTTGCGGGTGGGTATTTGGGTGCGTCGTTGCTGTGGCGTTATATGGGGCGCGCGGCGGTGGGTGCGGTAGTGGGTGCGTGTTGTGCGGGTTGTGTGGCGGCGGTCCTGCTGTGGGCTCCTCGCATCTGGCGCATCAGCGGAACTCTCATCTGGAAGAACCGCTTTGCCTTCTTCTGCTATGCGGCGGGGCGTTATGATGGCGCAGAACTTGCTCTTAAAGACGCGCCAGAAGGCGGCGTCGCACTCATCCTGCCATCCACAAAGCACATCCTTTATGAAGGCTTCGCCCCAAAGACGGCGGTCGGTTCTGTGCTTTTGCTTGCTCCTGCTGGGCAAACACCTCAAACAGAGTATCGCTACACCTGCGTTGTGGTGGGACAGCGGGGCTGGATAAACGGCAGGATATGCTGGCGCGGCGATGTTGTGGGCTTTCTGGAGCGGTGTCTTGGACTGCGTCTGTGGTGGCTGTTGCGGTTTGCGGATTTCAAAGCGAAGTTGCACGAGGGGGAGAGACGAATGACAGAGTCTGGGATAAGAAACGCGGTGGTCGTGCTGACCGGTTTGGGAAACGGGGAGGTTAAAAGAAGTGGAGAAGGTGATTGAGTTGCTGGAGAAAGGCGGGGGGGTCTTTTTTGTGATAGTGGTGGTTTCTGTGGTGGGATGGTTCTGCGTTTTGCGTGGGATATTTTTGCGGAGACGGTGGTGGCTTGAGTTTGGTGGTGCGTGTGCGGTGGTGGCGCCACTTTTGGGGTTGCTCGGGACGGTGCGAGGTATGATGCGTGCGTTTGAGGCGATACAAAGTTACGGGGCGGGTGAGCCGGGTTTCTTGGCGGGTGGGATATCGGAGGCGCTTTTGACGACGGAGGCGGGGCTTGTGGCGGCGTTGCCACTTATACTCCTTTCAAGATGGGGAATCTGGAGGCTAACGCGTTGCGAAGGAGAGCAGAGGAGCCGCAAATCTCCATAGCGCCGCTGATAGATATGATGTTCATACTGCTGATATTCTTTCTTGTGGCGGCGAGTTTTGAGCGCCAGGCGGCGTTGGAGGTGGAGCGTCCACGGGCGGCGACTGCCACACCGTCCCGCACAACACCGCTCTCTGTGGTGATAAAGCGCGATGGGTCGGTATATTTTCGTGGGGAGCGAACCGACTGCGCCTCGCTGCGCTATGCCGTTTCAGAGGCACTGAAAGGCGCCGAACGCGAGGTGATAGTTGTGGCGGACAAAGGCGCGCCAGTGGGGCGTCTTGTGGATGTGCTGGACGCCTGCCGTCTGGGCGGCGCAAAGCGCCTCTCCATCGCCGCGGAGGAAGAGCGGTGAGAACCACAACCCTTGAAGAGGCGGCTTTGCGGGTCGTCAAGCGCTTAAAGAAAGCAGGACACAAAGCCTATTGGGTCGGCGGCTGTGTTCGCGATATGCTACTTGGACGCCGACCACACGAGATTGACATCGCAACAAGCGCAACGCCGCAGCAGATAACCCAACTCTTCCGCAAAACCATCCCCGTAGGCGCCCAGTTCGGCGTCATCATCGTTGTTGTCGGTCCACACCACTTCCAAGTCGCTACCTTCAGAAAGGAGTCAGGTTACGCCAACGGACGCCATCCCGACAATGTCTCATTCTGCGACGAAAAGACCGATGTTCTCCGCCGTGATTTCACCATCAACGGACTTCTCTACGACCCGATACAGAAAAAGGTTTACGACTTTGTTGGGGGAAGGGACGACATAAAGCGCGGCATAATCCGCGCCATAGGCGACCCAAAGGAGCGGTTTTGCGAGGATAGGTTGAGGATGCTGCGTGCGGTGCGGTTTGCTGTGCAACTTGAGTTTAAGATAGAGGAAGCGACATTTGCGGCGCTGAAGGAGGAAGCGGCGCAAATCGTGGTAGTGAGCGGCGAGCGGATAAGGGAAGAGTTGGGGCGAATGATGAGTGTGGGGCGCAACAGTCTTGCGGCAAAACTGCTGGTTGAGAGTGGTCTGTTTGCGGCGCTTTTCCCAGAAGTTAAGGATTCAGAACACGCCTCAGCGGTGCTGGGCAACCTTCCCTCCTGCACAGTGGTGACGGGTCTGGCGGCGGTCTACCATAAGGAAGGGGAGCGTGCGGCGGCGGAATGCGCTGAGCGGCTCAAGATGAGCCGAGAGGAGCGCGCAAGACTGCTTTACCTCACAAAGCACCACAACGCACTTGACGGGGCAGCCCAAAAACGGCTTTCGTTCCTCAAACGGCTTTTTGCGCGTCCTGAATGGGGAGAGTTGCTGACGCTTTATGAGGCAAAGGCAAAGGCAGGCTGCGGGGAGCCCGAATCTGTAGCGTTTGTGAAGCGCCTGCGCGCTTCCCTTAAAGACGAAGAAATAGCCCCGCCACCGCTTCTTGACGGTAACGACCTGATAGAGGCGGGCTTTACCCCCTCGCCTGCTTTTGGACGCATTCTTGAGGCGGTCTATGATGCGCAACTGGAGGGGCGCATAAGCAGCAAGGATGAAGCGTTGAAGTTAGCACAGCGGCTTTTCAGGAAGCAGCAATGCATGTAGCGTTGGTGAGGCGCCACTTCACCTTCAAGAAAGGCGGTGCGGAGGGATATGCCGTTCTTGTGGCGCGGGAGTTGCTCAAACGCGGGTGGCGGGTCTCGGTTGTGGCGGAAATGGCGGATGCAGAAGGCTTGCCTGCGGGGCTTTCCGTTCACCGCGTTAAGACGGTGCCAGTGAAGACTTTTGCGCGCCATCTGCTCTTCATACGCGCCGCACGCAGAGCACTCAACGCCCTTGACCCCGACAAAATCCTCGCCTTCTGCCGCCTTGACAGAGCCCACATCCTCCGTTCAGGCGACCCACTCTTCATCCACTGGCTGCGCCGCCATAAACCCAACCCCGCCGACAGACTCCTCGGATGGCTCAATCCCAAACAGCGTTCGCTGCTTCAATTGGAGGAGCGGGTCTTCCGCAGCGGACACATCAGGCGCATCATTGCTCTGTCCCATATGGATGCCGCCCTTATGCGGCGCTATTATGGTGTTCCACCCTCAAAAATCGTCGTCCTTCACAACGGCTATGACCCCCAGCGTTTCAATCCAGACCTGCGGCGTCACAGTCAAGCCGTCCGCAAAGAACTGGGCATCTCCACACGCCCGCTCATACTCTTTGTCGGGATGGATTTTAAGCGCAAAGGGCTTGATATTGCGCTTTCTGCGATGAGGAGGATAAAGGAAGGTGTGCTTGTTGTGGCAGGAGGGGGTGATGTGAGGGGGTTTGGAGCGCTTGCGCGGCGGCTTGGGGTGGCGGAGAGGGTGGTGTTTGTCGGACGGCGTGACGATGTGGAGCGTTTCTACGGCGCGGCGGATGTTTTCCTACTCCCCAGCCGCTATGACCCCTTCTGTAATGCCGTTCTTGAGGCGATGGCATCCGCACTGCCTGTTGCGGTGACACAGGACACGGGCAGCGCAGAAATTGTAAGACCTGACTGCGGGGTGGTGCTGCCCAGCGACCCGGATGAGGAGGCGGTAGCGGCGGCGGTGCAGCGTCTGCTCAACAGAAAAGAGAGTTTCAGCGAAGCCGCGCATCGCATCGCCGCCCAATACCCCATCTCCAAATACGCCCAAAAACTTGTCCAACTCCTCCTGCAAACCTGACATCGGTTTTGTGTTGAAGGCTAAGCAGGTTTTGCTTGACAGTTTGTTTGTGTCTGCTATAGGTATTTATGCAGGGCGGTTAGCTCAGTTGGTTAGAGCGCGTGCTCGACAAGCACGAGGTCGGTGGTTCAAGTCCACCACCGCCCATTTTTTTATCGGTTGGACTCTCGCGATGGGCATCCTCGTAGGCACAAGCGGCTTTCAGTTCCCAGACTGGGTTGACTTTTTCTATCCATCCCACCTCCCCAGAAAGGAGTGGCTCTCCTATTACTCCGCCCGCTTTGACACACTGGAGGTGAACTTCACCTTCTACTCAATGCCTGGTGAGCGTGGTCTGGCGGGGATGGTGGAGAGCACACCAGAAGGGTTCCTTTTCTGTGTGAAGTTGAACAGGTGTTTCACGCATGATATGGGAGAAGTGTTGGATACGGATGCGGTGGGGCGTTTTAAGGGTGCGCTGCGTCCGATGATTGAGTCGGGCAAGTTGGGCTGTTTGTTGGCGCAGTTCCCCAACTCTTTCCGCGACAGACCGCAGAACCGCCGCTACATCGCCCAATTGAGAACCGCCTTTGCCGGGGTGCCGTTTGCCGTTGAGTTCCGCCACATCTCCTGGCAGAAGGAAGAGGTCTTTGACCATCTGGCGATGCTGGACGCCGCTTATGTGTGTGTTGACCTGCCCCGAATTCTGGGACTGCCTGACAGGCGTGTGCGCTATACGGCAGACCCCGCATATGTGCGGCTCCACTCGCGCAACGCAAGAAATTGGTTCAAGGACGAGAAGTTGCGTTACGACTACTGCTACAATGAGGCGGAGTTGGAGGAGTGGGTGGAGAAGGTAAGGGAGTTGGCGGGGCGAGCGCGACGGGTGTTTGTCTTCTTCAACAACTGCTACGCCGCAAGCGCGGTCAGAAATGCTCTGACATTTCGGCGTCTTTTGGGACTTGACTGAAGGGGATTGTTTTGAGGCGAGAGGTGACGGCGGGAGCGGTGGTGCTGGGGGTTGTGGCAGGGGTTTTGGCGTGTGCAGCCAACCTGTATATGGGTCTGCGGGCGGGAATAACATTTGCGGCGTCGGTTCCTGCAGCCGCGCTCGGTGTCGCTATCCTCCGCGGAACGCTGCCAGCAAACATCGCCCAGACCGCCGCATCCGCAGGTGAGTCCCTCGCCACAGGCATATTTTTCTGCGTGCCGGCATTGCTGCTTGCGGGTATATGGGTTGACTTTGATTATGTGACGACAACACTGCTGGCGTTTGCAGGTGGGATGCTGGGTGTGTTTTTGATGATACCATTGCGGGCGGGACTTGTGAACGCACGACATATTGAGTATGTGCGCGGGAAGATGTGTGCGGATGTGCTGCGTAGCGATGTGCGGGTTATAAAACCTGTGGTGAGCGGTTTTGCGGTTGGTGCGGTTTCCAAGATGTTTTCGGCGCTGTCGGAGAGTGGGGTGGCGGCGGTGAGATGGGGCAGTATATGGGGGCTGGATTTCGCTGTGGCACCGTTTGCGGCGGGAGCGGTTTTCGGACCTGTTGTGGGAGTTGGGGTGATATGCGGGGCGTTGCTCTGTGCTGGGGTGTTTGTGCCGTTTTACGGAGCATTGGGTGGTGTTGACACAGCCACATCGTGGGCGGCGGTAAGATACGCGGGGGTTGGTGCGATGGCGGCGGTGGCGGTTTTCTGGCTTTTTGGTGTGTGGCGCGACCTGGTCGCATCCCTACATTCTGCAAGAACATATTTCATCCACCAGAGGAGGAGCGGTGTTGACATAAGTCCGTGGGCAATATTTGTGGTTGTGGTAGCGGTTGTTACAGCGCTTTTGATTCATTTTTGCGGCTTTTTTGGAGGCGGCGGAGAGGCTTTTTGGGTGGTGGCAATGGTGGTGGGAGCGCTCTTTTTTGTTGTGGCGATGGCGTCGCGTTTTGCGGGTCTTGGGCGTCCATCAGCGATGTTGGGCGTGGCGACATTTTCGGTCAACCCTGTGACTGGCGCCGTGCTTCTGGTTTTGGCTGCGGTCTGTGTGGTGATGGCGGGGTTGATGGGGAATGGCTTCAGAATGCAGGAAGTGGTTTTGCTGGGGGGATGTGTTCTGACGACAGCGGCGGCGACAGCGGCTGACATATCGCAGGATTTGAAAACAGGGCAGATTGTTGGCGCCAAGCCGTTTGCGCAGCAGGGAGTGCAGATTCTGGGGGTTCTTGCGGCGGCACCTGTCGTCGCGTTTGTCCTTTCGTGGCTGCACAAAGGCTACGGGGTGGGCAGCAATGCTCTGCCTGCACCGCAAGCAACGATGTTTGCCACCATAACAGGGGCGCTTTTGGGGCGCAAAACACCGCTTTCAGGCAGCATATTTCTGTTAGGAGTGGCGGTGGGCGGGATGCTTGTTGTGCTGGAGTGGTTGTTGAGGCGGCGCTGGCGTGGTGTGAAGGTGCCAGCGATGGCGGTGGCAGTGGGGTTGTATCTTCCGCCTGCGCTGGGGCTTATGGTGGGACTTGGCGGTGTGGCGATGTGGATAAGCAGAAAGTTAGCCGGTAGCAGGGGTGGGTTGTTGCCTGTGATGTGCGCGGCAGGTTTGATAGGTGGTGAGGCATTGACGGGGGTGGTTTGCGGACTGCTGCGCGCACACAACATATCTTTTGCGCTCGGCTATGGAGCGTTGCCATCAGCGATATTTGTTGTTCTTTGCTTCTTTCTGTTTGTCAGGTTTCAACGCGACTAACGCCTCTCTTTTTTGGGCTCTTTTCGGGGTCCGAAGATACCTTTGCCGGTGACGGCGAGGTCAGTGTCCTTGCCGCCGACGATGGGCGGTGTGGCGCGTTTCAGTATCAGAATCGCAAAGCAGGTATTCCACAGCGGACCGTGCTCAAAGGGCAGGACATTGGCTTTGGGGGACTGCCCCCGTTCGCCCGCCCAGGAACCGTCCGACTGCTGCTCGGAGAGGATGCGGTTTGCTATCTCCTCATACCAGAGGTGCTTGCCGATTTTGCGCACCAAAGCCAGCGCGCCCACCCGTTCAACTCCGTAGAAATAATAGTAGCGCCACGCGTCCCCCGGTCCAGAGTTTGGATTCTTGTCCAGAGTCCAGTTATGGGCGAGCCACGCCACCCCATCCCGTATCGCCTGCTCAAGCCGTTTGCCGTTTACCTTATACCAAGGTGTGCCTTCAAGCGCCAGTTTGCACACACAGAGCGCGATTATGCCGCTTGTAGTCATTGAGCCTGTGGTGCGGAACATATCATCGGGAACATTGCCACCTTTGGGAAACTCCCGCGGGAGGTAGCACCATCCCCGCGCCTTCATCTTCTTCACCTCACCACCGAACTTCTTATATGGATTCTCCTTCAGGACGGCGGATGTCTTAAGGCGCCGTATCAGTTCCTTGCGCCCCTCTTCCGATGCGTCTATCGTCTTGCGCGCCTCCTCCTTCAGACGCTTCAGTTGCTCCTCAATCATCTTCTTAAGCCGCTTCAAAGGCAAATCCGCCCCCGGCACAGGAAACCCCTTGACCTCCGCCCCGTCTTTGTCCTGCTGCTTGATGTAGTATTCGGCAACATCAATGAAGAGTTGCTTTGGGACGGGAATGCCCAGACGCAGCGCGGCGAACATTGCCAGCATCGCGTATTGGGCGTTTGAGGCGTCTTCGCCGCCGCCAATCCCTGTCCCCTTCTTGCATCTTATCTCACCGGGGTCTTTGCCAGGATAGCGCCAGACCGTTCTGGTCTTGGCTTTAATCAGCCAGTTGACGGCTTGGCGAAGCCAGTCCTGAATCCACCGTGGGGCGCGCCTGAAGCGCTTCCTTATGCGTTTCTCCACAGGCTCAAAAACACGCGTGCGCAGACGCTTCAGTTGCTTCACCTTCACTTTCTCCACCTCCTTTTCGGGCGGAGGTGGCTCGCACAGCGCCGCAAGCGCCAGAACAAGACAACTCACAGAGTATGTTCCCGGAAAACCGCCTTTCTTCAGCCATTTCAACGCCTTCTGTATGCAGGGGTCGTTTGGCGGCACTCCGCCTTTAAGCAGCGCATAGACCGCCAGCGCCGTCGTCCCAAACGGATACATCTCCATATAGGTTCCTGTCCCCTCCCAGTGTCCGTCCTCCTTCTGCTGACTTTTGAGCCATTCTACAGCGCGCTTCACCGCCTCTTTAACACGCTTTTTGTCTACCTTTGCACCTTCTGTCAGATACTCGTCCGTTTTGTCCCCTTCTCCATCCGCAAAAAGCGTAAAACCTACACAGACAACTCCCAGAATCAGCAGCCAGCGCATAGACATTCCCCCAAACCTTGTTCTACTATACCCACAAGGAGGCAGAATATGTCGCAGAAGAGTTGTCATTTACAAACTTGTGACAGACGGGGCGCCCAAAACCTCGCACATCGCCTTCCATACACCATCCACCAACCGCTCAAGTTCGTCTTCAGGAATGACATATGGCGGCATAAAGACGAGGACATCGCCCAACGGGCGGGTGATGATGCCGAATTTTCGTGCGGCGACCGTGATTTTATGCCCCACTCTTTGCTGTTGGTCAAATGGTTCCTTCGTTTTCACATCACGCACCAGTTCTACGCCGGCAAGCAGTCCGCAGCACCTCACATCCCCCACATTGGGATGGCGCCTGAAACGCTCAAGCAGACCGGAGAGCAGCGTTGCAAGGCGGTTTATCCGCTCAAGGAAGCCGCGTTTTGTGTATATATCAATGGCGGCGCAGGCTACCGCCGACCCCAACGCGTTCCCCGTGAAGGTGTGCCCGTGGAAGAATGTCCTTCTGTAGTCTCCCACAAAGGCGTTGAAGACGGTCTGGGTGAAGAGTGTGGCGGCAAGAGGCAGGTATCCCGCCGTCAGCGCCTTTGCAAGGCACATAGCGTCGGGTTCCACCCCGTCGTGTTCGCAGGCGAACATTCTACCCGTTCTGCCAAACCCCACCGCCACCTCATCGGCGATAAGCGGCACTCCGTTCCGCTCACAAGCGCCTGCAATGCGCGCAAGCCATCCATCAGGCTGCACAATCATACCGCCTGCCGCCTGAACCTTCGGCTCCACTATCACACCACATAATTGGTCTGCGTTTTGCTCAATCAGTTCTGCGGCTTTGTCGGCGCAGGCAAGACCGCAAGTGTTGCGCTTCAGGTTGAGTGGGCAGTGGTAGCAGTAGGGGGAGGGTGCACGCAGTGTTCTGAATGTCAGCGGACCAAAATCCTGATGAAAAACCTCTATTCCGCCAACGCTGACCGCGCCTAATGTGTCGCCGTGATAGCCGTTCTGAAAGGAGAGGAATGTTGTTCTTCTTCCCTGCGGTTCGGTTAAGCGAAAATAGCGGAAAAGGACTTTGAGCGCCACCTCAACCGCAGTGGAACCGTTGTCGGAGAAGAAGACCTTGGTAAGTTTCTTGGGGGTTATGGAGACGAGTTTCTGCGCCAGTTTTGCGGCGGGCTCAGACGCAAGTCCCAGAAGCGTTGAGTGAGCGAAACGGGAGAGTTGTTTTGTGAGGGCGGCATCCAGTTCTGGATGGCGGTGTCCCAAAGGTGCGCACCACAGACTGGAGACTCCGTCAATGTAACGCCTGCCGTCTGCATCTATCAAGGTGTGTCCTTCTGCTGCGACGATAAGTGGCGCCGAATCCTTGTGCCACTCCTTCATCTGCGTAAATGGGTGCCAGATAAAATCTTTGTCTGCTTGACGAACATCCATCATTCTGCTCCCACAGTTGCGGTTATGGTCATTTTGTTTTTACCGCGCCAGATGGTCAGTTCAACCTTTTTGCCTGCTTGATATGTTGCGATGATGTTGCGCAGTCGTTTGGCGTCGGTCACCTTTTTGCCGTTTAACGCGGTTATGACATCACCTGGTCTGATGCCTGCGGCCTCAGCGGGCGAGTCGCGCAAAACTTCCCAAACAAGCGCGCCTGGGCGAAAACGCATCCGCAGACGCCTCGCAAACTGCGGCGTCATCGTTACAAGCGTCCAACCCATATAGCCCCGAATCATCCGTCCATACTTTATTATGGAGCGCATCACAACTTTCGCCATATTGGATGGAATAGCAAGACTTATGCCCTGATAGCCGCCCGTGCGGCTGATTATCGCCGTCGTTATGCCCACAACCTTGCCGTCAAGATTGACGAGCGGACCGCCGGAGTTGCCGGGATTGACGGCGGCGTCGGTTTGGATGAAATCCTCAAACTCCGCCACGCCGACATTTGCCCTGCCTTTTGCCGACACTATCCCTGCCGTCACCGTCCAACCAAACCCGAACGGATTGCCTATCGCCAAAACCCATTGTCCCACCTCAAGCCTGTCTGAATCGCCCAACTCCGCGGTCGGCAGGTTTTCCCCGTCTATCTTCAGAACGGCGAGGTCGGTGAGAGGGTCTGACCCGAGCAGTTTTGCGGTGAATGAGCGCCCATCAGCCAGTTTGACAAGTATCAGACTGGCACCACGCACAACATGGTGGTTTGTCAAAACATAGCCTTTCTCGTCAACAATGACGCCCGAGCCCAGTGAGCGAACATCGCGGAACTCGCGGAAGAAACGACGGAAAAACTCGTCCCCGAACAGACGCGCAAAGGGATGCTCCACCATCTGCCTTCCGAAGGCTTGTATGTTGACGACGGCGGGTTTGACAAGCCGTGCCGCCAGCACAAAACGGTTGCTCGGCTTGGGCAACTTTGCCAACTCGTCGCGCAGTTTCTGCGCTTCCTTGTCGTAGGCGGGAAGCATCACCTTCTGGGGCATCCCACATTGCGACACCACAAGCCCCACCACAATTCCTACCACAACACCTCCTATTATGGAAACCATCCCACGCATCGCCTGCCTCCTACAGCGCCCCGCAAATAATATATACGCAGAAACGGGGTTCCGTTGAATACTGTTGTCATCTTCAGCGTTAAAATGTTTTGGAAAGTGGAGGGGATAAGATGCGCCAAGTAGCAAGCATCTTGATAGGTCTTGGGTTGCTGGTCGCAGGCTGTTATGTGGAGAGCAGCGATTGGGTGTGGGCGCACGGGGGAGGTCCCATAACACCGATAAACTACAACATTGAGGTTACCTCAAGTGGAACGGACGAGTGGTATTCCTGCTGCGCGCACAATCCAGACAGAGGAGAGTATATGGTGGTCTATGAGGCTGGTGGGCAGATTATGGGGACGATACTGGAGGATTATCGTGGTTCGGTGGTGGTCAGCCCGTTTTCCATAAGCATTTCCACATCCTGTCAGTATCCCCGCGTTGCTTACAATCCGTATTCAGACGAATATGTTGTGGTGTGGGAGGACTGGAGCGGAGGGGATGCCGACATATGGGGTGCGCGTGTGGACGCTGACGGCAATGTTTTGCTGCTGTTTGAAGTGACGGCGCAGGCGGGACTTGATGAGCGCGAACCGCGCCTTGCCACAGACACATATTCGGGGCATTTCCTGATTGTCTGGGATGAGGAAAGTGTCGGCAGCGGCACCGACATAGCCTGCCAGTTGTACGAGAACGACGCTGATGCTGCAAGCAGTGTAGTGCTGCTCTGTGTCAACAGTGCGGACCAGCAGTCCGCAGATGTTGCATACAACAGCGATGATAGGGAGTATTTGGTGGTGTGGATGGATGCGCGGAACGGCGACTACGATGTTTACGGGCGGATAGTCAACTCCTCCGCTGTCCCCGTCACATCCGAAATCCCCATCTGCGACGACCCCGCCGACCAGTTCTTCCCCGCCGTCGCATACTCCACCTACCAAGACCTCTACCTCGTCGTCTGGGAGGACTACCGCTACGGCGACTCGGGCATCTACGCCCGCCGCGTGGACTATTACGGCGCTCTCTTCGGCGATGACTTCCCCATCTTTGATGATGCAAACAACCAACGCAACCCAGCCCTCGCATACAACACCGCCTGTGACGGCTTCATCGTCGTTTGGGAAGACGACTACAACGGCAATTGGGACATCTGGGGTGTTGCGCTTGATTCCTACGGCAGCCCCTACGGCGATGCCGTGCTCTTAAGCGATTATGCGGTTTCCAATCTGCGTCCTGCCGTCGCGCCGAACTGCCGCGACAACGAATACCTCATCACCTGGCATTGCAACTACCCCGGCGACTGGGATATTTACGCTCAACTTGTTCAGTAATCTTGAAAGCAGCACCTTCTGCTGCTATAAATTTTTATGGAACGCCGGGGTGGCGGAACTGGCAGACGCGCCGGATTCAAAATCCGGTCCCCGTTAAGGGGGTAAGGGTTCGACTCCCTTCCCCGGCAGTCATTCAACCAGTCTGACAGCCAGCCAGAACCGACTTTGTCCCAGGCGCAGTGGGTGGATGAAGACCTTTCCTTTTTCCAATGTGAAGTTGAGTTTTAATTGCGCAGTTTGGGTGCGGGGAACATCAACAAGCGGCGGCGGAACATCCCGCGACACTGACGGCAGACGCTTCAATGCCACCCCACGCAGACGACGCAGATAGCCCAGCAACTCCACCTTTATGCCGTCCTTTTCCCTCTGCGCTTTTATGACCACCCGCAACCCCTCCCCAAGAACCGCGATATCGGGAGCATAACCCTTCTCTGTCTTACGGCAGGATGGCACATAGGCGTGCTGACACCCGTCAAAAAGTCCGCACGCCTTGCCCGATATCGTGTTCACAAACATATCCCGCACAACCGATGTCCCGAAAAGCGCAACGGGGTCAGTAACGCCGCTTTTTACCTGCGCATCGCGGGGTGGAAGAAGAATCTGCACGCGCAACTTCATCGCAGCAAGTCTATGCTTTTCGCGCAGAGTCTGAACGGCTTTCGTCAGTTTGCGCAGAGTATCCCCGTCGGCAACAGCGACAACCCTTCCCTTTATGTTGAGCATAAAGGGGGAAGTTTTTGCCTTAAGGAGCCCGCGAAGTGCTTTAAGGGTGGAGTTTTGTTGTGGCTTTTGGGGGTGGAAGGATGGATATGGTGCGGCGAAATCGGCAGACTCAAAGAGGACGGTCTGTGCGCGGAGGTCATAGACGCAGAAGTCGTTGCGAAGCGCGGCGGTAAGACGCTTCCGCGCCAACTCGCCCTCCAATTCCGACAGCAACTCCCCCGCCGCCCTGTATATCTTCAACATCCGCTCAACACGCTCCTTCTGCGGAGAACCCGCCTGCTGCGCAAAAAGCGCAACCACAAACACAAAGCCAACCATAACAGAAAACAGAACCGCTCTCATCGTTTTTCCTCCACTGCGGGTCTCACACGGGTGATGAGGATGAGGGATGTGCCGGGTTCATCGGAGAGTGCTGTGGTGGCGCCCACCAAAGTCCACTGCCCTTCCCAGAGGGATGCGGTGGTGGTGAGGAATGCGGCGTTCGTAAAGGGGAGTTCGTAAGGACCGCTGGAGTAGGAGCGGCGGATGGTTCTGGGGGTTCTGATGCGGGCGGCGGCTATCTGCAGCAACCATCGCGCACCACCCACAGACAGCGGTCTTACCCAGAAGACAATCCCCGTGCGGATGGTCTTCCTCGCAACGCGTCTGCCCTTATCGTATCCTCCCAGATAGCGGAACTCCGTGCCGACTGTGGCGCAACCGGCGAACCAGTCGCGCGTCGGAACCGAGCCGGACGCGACCAGAAAAGCGTCGCCCCGTCGTCGGCAGGCAAAGAGATAGTCGCGCTTGGCTCCCTCCACGATGCCGCCATCTTCAAGCAGCCGCGTTAAAACACCACTCGTCACAGACCAAACCTCAAAGTCCACGCCGACGGGCGTCGCCACATCCGACAGCGATTTAAGGAGCGCCTGCAGCCGCGCGTGGAGTGGCTTCTTCGTCGTCACCTCAGCAGATGTGCCGTCTTCTTTGAGGGAAACGGCGGATGTGCCACCCACAAGGCGCAGAACTTGAATGAGTTGAGAAGTTGATGGCTGTGCCAGCGGTGCGGCACCCGCAACATCAAGAAGGTTCACAAGTCCCGCATTAGGGGGCGGGGCATCCTCACCAGTTATGAGGTTCTGGATGGTGTAGCACCTTGTTGTGGCAGGAGAAAACTTTCGTGGGGCGGGTGGCGGAAGGGGGCGGTCAGGTGCGTTTCTGGCAAGCCACGCCTCAATCGCTCCCCGCAGAAGACGCAGCATCTCACAGCGCCCCTCCAGATTGCCTCCCTTCTCCCTGCCCAAAAACTGCCCTATCAACCTATACAGGTCGCCTCCCTTCTGGTTGAGTTCGTCTCTGAGAAGGTCGGACAGCCTTTTTCGGGGGTCGCTGCCGTCCCCCTGCAGAAACGCCACCACAAGAATTGCTGCCATAACCCATATCCCACGCAAAATCCAGCCCTCCAGAACGGTTCATATCATCTGTTCCTGCTGCTCCGAAAGGAAATAATCACTGCGCACCCCCATAAAGCGGTTGTATTTTATGGCGTAATGTGTGAGTCCAAGACGCACCATCGTTTCAGAGATAACGGCATCCTCTTCTTGGATGTTTTTTTTCCGCTCCTGCCACTGTTCTTCGTTGAGAGCAAGGATGTCTTCGGTGAGGCGGCGGTAGAATGGGGCGGAGGGTAGGGAACTGGCGGCATTGACGAACCACGGAAGGCATGCGTTGAGTTTGTCAAGGAGGAGATTTTGGCGCGGACCGAAGTCAAGAGGGGAGTCGGTGAAGAAGTTTTTGAGCGCTGATAACTTTTTGCGGTCTATGAGTTGTGCCTGCTCGGCTATGCGGTGGGCGTCGGTGCCGGGGAACGGATAGAAGACCGACCACCTGAAGCGCCCGGGGGTCACCTCTCCGAGCAGTTGCACGGTAGCCATGAGGTCGTCTTCTGTTTCAAGAGGGAGACCGAGCATGACGAATGCGGAGGAGTGGAGTTTGGCGTTTTCGGCGGCGGCGAAGGCGCGCTTTATGGCGGAGTTGGACATAAAGCGGCGCAAAACACCCCGTCTTATCCGCGCAGAACCTGACTCTATTCCGAACTTCACTATGCGGCAACCCGACGCCGCAAGAAGTTGCGCCAACTCCTCGTCAAACACCCGCACATGGGCATTGCACACAAACCTCACAGGCTGTCCCATCTCCCTGTAGCGTTGGAGGAAGCCTGCCAAAAAGTCGCGCCGCAGTGTGAATATGTCGTCGTCAAATATCAGCATCCGCACATTTTTGTAGTTTTCAATCAGGTAGCGAATCTCATCGCAGATTTGTTGCGGGGTGTGTGTGCGGATGTAGCGGAGTTTGCGTGGGGTGGTTTTGAGGTGGCGGCAGTAGAAGTCAACAAAGCGGTGGTTGAAGCAGTAGGTGCAACGGAAAGGGCAGCCGCGTGAGGCGAGGAGTCCCGCCCATCCGTCGCGGGCGTTAAGCAATTTCTGGTAGTCGCAGAAAGTGTAATCCCGCATAGGCAGTTTTGTCACATCAGGCAGCGGCGGCACCCCATTTATCACGGGTTTTTCGTCTTCTTGAAACCACGCTCCCGAAACGCTTGGGGTATCTTTTCCCGACTCCAAACTGTTGACGAACTCACAAAATGAGAAGTCAGCCTCGCCGACGAAGATGTAGTCAAACACTCCATCGCGCAGGACATCTATTGGCTGCATGGTTATGTGAACGCCGCCTGCCACCACCGCCTTAACATACGGGCGCACAAGTTTTGCCAGACTCTTGGCTTTCTCGTATTGCATCGTCACCACCGAAAAACCAACTATGTCAGCGCCCCAGCGCTTGACAGCATCCACCACCTCATCATCGCTTAAGTTGTCCACCTTCTCGTTGAGGTTAATGAGCCGAGTTTGGTGTCCGAACTGCTTCAGGACGGCGGATATATGCGCAAGACCGTATGGGAAGCCGGGTTGACCGTTCTGGTTGGGATATATAAAAAGCACACGCAATGTGTCATCTCCTGACAGAGAGTCCACCGATTTTGGAGAGTGCGGAGAAAAAGCGCTCGGTTGCCGCCACACCGAACTCCTGCAGTGGCAGCCTTATGGTGACGGTTTTGCCGTTTCCGCGTATCACAAGGCGCACCTGACAGGAGCCTGAGTTCTGCCTTAAAACTTCCTGCAGCGCCACAAGCGTCCCCTCAGATGCGTCATCAAGGAGAATATCCACCTTACCGCGAAGCCTCTTTGGCGCCTCTCCTATAGGGATTATCTGCTCAACAATCAGAGACGGCTCTTCGCGTGTGGTGTCAACGCCACCAACAACAAAGACAATCGCGTCCTTGCGGAGGGTATCTTTGTGCCTTGCCGCTGCTTTGGGGAAGACCGTTGCGTTAAGGGTGCCTGTTAAATCCGCCAGTTTGAGGATGAAGTAGGTGTCGCCGCGTTTTGAACGGCGCCTCTGCACCTCCTCTATTATGCAGCCAAGTGTCACCTGTTTGCCGTGCTGGCTCTGCTGACGCACCTGCCGACAGGTTGCCGTTGAGTAATGCGACAGAGTTTTCTGGTAACGCTCAAGCGGATGGCTTGAGAGATAAAACCCCAGCACATCCTTTTCCATAGCGAGCATTTCCAGTTTTGAGGGGGGGGCGACGCGGGGAAGTTGTGGTTCTGACTGCTGCGTTGCGGCGCCGAAAAGTGACATCTGCCCGCATTTTGCGTCGCGCTGGGCGATGTGAGCCAGTTCAATGGCATCAGGGATTGCCTCAAGGAGCGCGGCGCGGTTGCCGAAATCATCCAGCGCCCCCGCCTTCACCAACGCCTCCAGCACCGACCGCCCCACCGCACGCAAATCCACCCTCTCACACAAATCATAAAGCGACTTGAACTCACCCCCTTCATCACGCGCACGCACTATCTCCTCCACCGCCTTCACACCAACCCCCTTTATCGCCGCAAGACCGTAGCGCACCCCATCACCCTCAACGCGAAAGTCCGCGTAACTTCTGTTTATATCAGGTGGTAGAAGTTTTATCTTCATCTGCCGACAGTCAACCACATATTCTGCTATTTTCTCCTGTTTGCCGATTTCGCTTGTGAGAAGTGCAGCCATAAAGTGGAGCGGAAAATTGGCTTTAAGATATGCGGTGCGGTAGGCAACAACCGCATAAGCCGCCGAATGGCTTTTGTTGAAACCATATCCTGCAAAATAAGCCATCTGCTCGTAGATTTTTTCGGCGATGTCGCGCGAGACGCCGTTCTTGACAGCGCCTTCTATGAAGCGGTCGCGGTATTCGGCTACTATCTCGGCGCGTTTTTTGCCCATCGCCTTGCGCAGATGGTCTGCTTCCGCCATTGAAAAACCCGCGAGAACATTGGCTATCCGCATCACCTGCTCTTGATACAGAATCACCCCATGCGTCTCCTTCAGTATCGGCTCAAGCGCAGGATGCAGGAACTCCACCGCCTCCTCGCCGTTGCGCCGTTTTATGTAGGTCTCCACCATCCCCGAACCCAGAGGACCGGGACGATAAAGCGCCAGTATGTCTATTAGGTCTTCAAAGCGGGTGGGTTTTATGCGTGCAAGAAGCGCCCGCATACCTTCTGACTCAAGTTGGAAAACGCCTTTTGTGTCACCGCGTCCCAGAAGCGCGTAGGTCTTTTTGTCGCCTAAGTCATCAAGGCGCACCTCAATACCCTCACGCTTAAGCGACTCCGAACAGTGTCTGATAACATCCAATGTCACAAGTCCCAGAAAGTCCATCTTCATAAGACCGATTTTTTCCACCGCTTCCATCGCGTATTGGGTGGTGACGGTATTGTCTATTTTCTGGAGAGGGCAGTATTCGGTGAGCGGTTTGTCGGCAATGACGACACCCGCGGCGTGGGTGGATGCGTGGCGGCAGAGTCCTTCAAGGCGCATTGATATCTCAAACAGTTTGGCGTATGTGGGGTCCTCAGTAAGGCGTTTCAAGTCCGCATCCATCTCAAGCGCCTTTTTGAGGGAGAGTCCCTGCGGGATGCGTTTTGCGAGCGCATCAACCTGGGGAAGCGGCACTTCAAGAACACGCCCGACATCGCGCACCGCCGCACGCGACTGCAGCGTCCCAAATGTTATTATGTGCGCCACACTCTCCTCACCGTAACGCTGTCGCACATACTCTATCACACGCTCCCGCCCCGCCGGCGAGAAGTCAATGTCTATATCGGGCATAGATATTCTGGACGGATTCAGAAACCGCTCAAAAAGCAGTCCATAACGCATCGGGTCAATATCGGTTATGCCAAGGCAGTAGGCGACAAGAGAGCCTGCCGCGCTGCCTCTGCCCGGTCCCACAGGTATCCCGTTACGCCGCGCAAATTGCACAAAATCCCACACCACAAGAAAGTAACCCACAAAACCCATTTTGCGTATCGTCTCCATCTCGTGCTTTAAGCGCTGCTTTAAGTCGTCGCGGCTGTCAAAGTCGGGGTAACGCCGACGCGCCCCTTCCAAGCACAGGTGGTGAAACAGTGTTATGTTGTCTGTGCCGTCCTCGCTGTGGTAGCGGGGCAGATGGTAGGTGCCTGTTTCTATCTCGGCGTGGCACATCTCCGCTATCTTGATGGTGTTCTCAACCGCTTCCGGCAGGTCGTAAAACAGCGCCTCCATCTCCTGTGGACTTTTGAAGTAGAACTCCTGTGTCGGCAGCCTCATACGGTTGGGGTCGTCAAACGATTTGCCTGTGTTTATGCATAAAAGCACATCTTGGGCTTCGGCGTCCTCCTTTCTAACATAGTGGACATCGTTTGTGGCGACAAGCCCAGCGCCCAACTTGCGGGCGAGCAGCACCGCTTCCCGAATATAGGCTTCCTCTTCCTCAAGTCCGTGGCGCTGCAGTTCTATAAAGAAGTGGTCAGGTCCCACCATATCCATCAGGCGTTTGGCAACATTTTCGGCGCCCTCATAATCGCCGGCAAGCAACCTGCGGGCGATGTCGCTTTTGGTGCAGCCTGAAAGGATTACCAGTCCCTCTGCGTGCTGCTCAAGAAGTTCATAATCAATGCGCGGTTTATAGTAGAAGCCTTCAAGGTATGCGGCGGTAGCGAGTTTCATCAAGTTTTTGTATCCTGTGGTGTTGCGTGCCAGGATGGTAAGGTGGGTTAGGTCTTGAGGCGTGCCGCGGCGTTGGCGTCTGTCCCCAGGCGCGACATACGCCTCATAACCTATGACGGGGCGCACACCCGCTTTTTCTGCGGCAAAATAGAAGTTGACCGCACAGAAGAGATTGCCGTGATCGGTCACCGCCAGTGCCGGCATCTTATACTCCCTGCACGCGGAGAGCAAATCCTCTATTCTGCAGGCGCCGTCCAGAAGGGAGTATTCGCTGTGGGTATGGAGATGAACAAACCCCATATAGGTCTTCCTCAAGGCGTTTGGGGAGATTTTATCCGCGGTGTGGGTGTAGGTCAATCCCAGTGGCGGCGAATAAGGGTGCCGTCTTTAAGTTCAAGCGCACGGCGTAGATGGCGCGCATCGGTTATTATCACAAGCCCGTCCTCTGCCTCCAGAAACTCTATCGCCGCCTGCACCTTCGGTCCCATTGAGCCTGGGGGGAAATGCCCGTCGTTGTAGTAGTGGCGCAACTCCTGAAGGCTCACCTTATGGAGCGGTCTCTGCCTTTTTGTGCCGAACCAGAGACAGGCGTTCGGCACCTCTGTCACAATGGCGAATATGTCGGCGTGAATTTCTTTTGCGAGGTTGGCGGAGGCGAGGTCTTTGTCTATGACTGCCTCAACGCCGACATAGTCGCCGTCTTTGTCCTTCACAACAGGAATGCCGCCACCGCCAAGCGCTATCACGATATTGCCCTGACGCGCCAAATCCCGTATCATATAGCGCTGCACCACCTTCAACGGTCGCGGCGATGGCACAACCCGTCGCCAACCCCGACCCGCATCTTCCATCACACTCCAGCCACGCACACGCGCCATCTCCTCCGCTAACTTTTTGTCCATAAACGGTCCCACTGGCTTTGTCGGATGCTTGAACGCCGGGTCGTTTTTGTCCACAAGAACCTGTGTTATCATCGTCACAACATAAACATTTCGCATCTGATGACGCCGCAACTCGTTCAGCAACGCCTGCTGCAGCAGATACCCCATTGAACCCTCAGAGTAAGCAACGCACACATCAAGCGGCATCGGTGGCACCTGCCCAGCGCCCGCCTCCTGCTGCAGCAGCAACTGCCCCACCTGCGGTCCGTTGCCGTGCGTTATCACAAGGTTGTAACCGTGGGTCACCAGCGTGAATATGTGTCGCGTTATCCGTTCAGCATTCTTTATCTGCTCCGCAACATCGCCGCGCTCACCTTTCCGTATCAGCGAGTTGCCACCCAGCGCAAGAACGCATATCTTGCCCCGTGCGTATCCCAGAGCCATCAATGCCTCCCTCAAAGCCCCTAAATCATACCCGCGCAACGCCCAAAAGCGTATAAAACTTGCGCATCTGCTCAACACAGTCTATATATATTATGACAGAGGGGGGGTAGCTCAGTGGGAGAGCGCCGCGCTCGCAATGCGGAGGTCGTGGGTTCGAATCCCATCCCCTCCATTTTTTATGAGAGATAAGTTATGCTGGGCGACATATTTTGGTCGGACTTGTTTTCCAAGATGGTTGACAGCAGCAGTTCGCGCCGAATAGACAAAATGAGAGCCGCTCTGCGTGAGCACAGAAAGCGCAGCAGAAAGTCCCAATTGCAGCGGGAAGAAGCGCTCAAAAATGTCCTCTCCGCCATTGAGTTTGACATTGACACACTCGCCCTGCTTTTGGCTATCCTCATCGCGCTTCTTAAAGAGAAGGGAATCATAAGAAAAGGCGACATAAAAGCGCTGCTCTTAAAGGTTGACAAGTTGGACGGGGCAGAGGACGGGCGTTTGGACATTCGCGTTTTGCGCAGGTTGCTTGGCTTATCTGAGACACCCCAGAAGACCTATGGTAGTGAAAACTCCACAACGCAGCCTGATGCGTAGATGGGGTCAAGAATCGCGGCGTAGTCCTTAAGCCACTTTTTGGGGTCAAACCTTAATTTCCCTTTGAAGACCGTTTTGCCGTTTGCCACAACCTCAAGCGGCTTGTCAAAGCGAGCGATTTGCGGCAGAAGATGAAGGCGAAGTTTTCTAACACCGCCTTCTGTTTCAATGGTAATCCTGTTCTGGTTGGGGTCAGATTTTGCGGTGATAATGGCGCCCTTTTTGCCGCGAACCACCTCCACCCAGAAAAGGCGCGTAAACGGCTTGCCCGCAAAGCGAATCTTAAACTGCAGCGGCACCTTTCTGCGCCTCAAACTCTTTATCGCTTTCAGGATATCGGCGTACTGCTTGGGCTTTCTGCCGGGCAGCCATTGGCAGGTGTGTCCAACTCCTTGGGGCATATCCAATGTGACATCCGCGCCCATGTTTTTTAGGCGTTTGTAGGCTTCGCGGTCGTAGTTGGGGGGGATGTAGTTGTCGGCGGCACCGTGATATATCCGCACCGCCATATGCAGAAGATTGAGGAGATAATCGTAGCCTTTGGGATAGAAACAGTGTCCCGCCATGGGGAAAGCCGCCGCCCAGCGCCACATCTCCGCCTGTGCAAAAAACCACGAGCCTATGCCTCCGTTTGAGAAGCCGCATATGAACAATTTGCTGGGGTTGGTGTTAATATGGGTGAGGAGCCAGTGGAGCGCCGCGCGCGCCGTGTCCCTGTCCTCGCCCCACCAGTAGGAGACCCGCCCCGACGGAAAAGCCAGCACCGCATCCGACTCCCCAAACAGCCCTCCCCACAACCACGCTTCCCATTCCGCATTCCCACCACCTCCGTGCAGCACCAGAACCACCGCCGTCGGTATCGCCCTGTGGTAGTTCTGCGGCACATAGACCACCATCTCGGTTTTGCCTTTGTGCAGCGGCACCTCAACCCGCATAAGTCCCGACGGATACCAACTGAAGCCGTGCCCGTCAAGCGCCGCCTTCTTCAACTCTTCTGCCCCAGCGTCAACCCAGACCGCTCTCTTTGAATCCCGCGCCGCCTTCACCGCATCCACACATCTTGCTTTACGCCACTCCACAACCCGCCTGCCCCCCTCATTCCTAACCTTCAGCAACGCAAGCCCCTTGCCTATATCGGGGTCTGCCGTCAGGGTATCCCATACCCCATCCGGAAGAGTGGTGGGACCATCTGCCGCTGCTTCCAGAACCCAGTTCCGCAGCGCATAAAGCAGCCGTCGCCGCACCACCCCTTCCGCCTCTTTTAAGCGCTCAAGCAGCACTTCGGGGCGCAACTGATGCGGGTTGAGCGCAAGCAGTGCCGCTGATGCTGCACGCGCATATTCCGTCTTGAGCAGCGAGCAAAGCCACGGAAAAACATCCTTGCCGCAATGTCTGGCGGCGGAAAGAAGCGCCACCGTCGCCGCGCCTTTGCCCAGCCTGAAGAAGCGCTTGTAATCCTTAAGCGATGCTTTCGGATAACAGCCCTTCCAAAGCCCCGCCACCATTCTCGCTACAGCACGCCTTACATAAAGCGATACACCCACTTCGCGCGCTACAAGCACCGCGCCTATCTCATTCCCCCTATACGCCTTCTCCGCAAGACTCCACCAAAAGTCAACCCCTTTGTCCACCGCCGCCCCGCCACCAACGCTCATCTCCCCACGCACTCTCACTTTCTCCCTTCCAAGTCCGCCTTTGCGTTCTCCGCTACCTGACAGCCTAATACCGCCTTTGTCTTGAGTAATCTTAAGCGTCAGATGGCGCGTCCGAACCGAAAACCCCTCCCCTGTTTTGCTCCAAGAAACCTTAACCCCGTCTGATGTCAGTGTTCCCGAATCGGGCAACGCCTTTGATGCAAGCATTACCGCAACTATCAGAGCGGCAAAATAGGTGTTGCCATTCCCGCCACCCGGCAACCGCTTAACAAGCAGCGCTTTATGTGCTGCGCCGCTTCGCCCGCGCACAACGCAGCAGGGTCCCAGAACGCAGGAACGCGCTTCCTGGGCAAGGCGGGTGCGAAAGATGACCGTTGAGTCACGGCTACCAAAGGTGTAACGCACCGCCTCCACCCGCATCTCTTCAGGGATGAAGACCACACCCTTGGCGGCGCAAAGAACGCTTCCCTTAATGGTCAGCCGCCACAGTCGGCTGAAATTGACACCACCCCCAACAGATGCCCTGCCTTCTGCGTGAAAATCGGCTTGTAGCCTGACGCCCTTCGTGTTCTGCCCAGCAGCGACCCCGCAAACAAGCACCAGCACAGCAAGCAGCATATGCCGCATCGGCGTCTCCTCCAATCAGACCTCTGATGGAACACCTCCTACGAAGACGCCGCGGGCAGAAACCACCACGCCACCCACAACCACCATTTTAACAGAGAAGTCTCTGTCAAGCACCACAATATCGGCGTCCCAGCCGGGTTTTATGATTCCCTTTTTGAGCCCCAACGCTTTGGCGGGAACAAATGATGCCATCCTGACGGCTGTTTCAAGGGAGACTCCTGCGCCCTTAACCATACAGGCAACTGCCCTTGATGTGGTTAGAGTTGAGCCGAGGATGCGCCCGTCTTCTGCACGCACAATTTCGGGTGCGTTCTCCGTCGCCGCCTCCCGCAACGCGTCCGTTATCAGCGCTGTTTTTTCCCATCCCTTAACTTTGAGGAGCAACTGGACAAAGGCGGGATGGACATGGAGCATATCTGGGATGAGATGGGCACGCACGCGGTTGTCCAGCAGGCAGGCTTGAAGTGCGGTAGGGGTGCGGGCGTTGGGCGCAAATGCGAATGTGTTGAAAATATGTGTCGCGTCAGTGCAGCCTGCGTCAATAGCCTTCTTTGTCTGCTGGTATGTCGCTTCTGTGTGGCTTATGGCACAGAGGGCACCGATAGCGCGTGCCGCCTTTATCAGTTCCAGACTTCCCTCAATCTCTGGAGCAAGTGTGACAAGCCTTATAGGAACACAGGCGGCTTTCACAAGGCGGGAAAGTTCGTTGGGGGATAGCGGGCGCAGGCGTTGGGGAGGTGCCAGTCCCTTGGTTCGCGCAGCATTCAGATGCGGTCCTTCAAGATGAATCCCCAGAGGCTGCGCCCCACCTTCAGGACGCCTCTGTTTCACCGCCGCCACTTGCTCAACAAGATGCTTCTCATCTGCAGGATATGTCGTGACAAGCAGAGCGGTGGTTCCATAAGCGGCGTGGCTTTTAAGAAGCGTCTCAACCGCCTCGGTGGTGGCGTCCCAAACCGAT
This sequence comes from uncultured Planctomycetota bacterium, assembly GCA_964584815.1. Taxonomy (GTDB): domain Bacteria; phylum Planctomycetota; class SKW154; order SKW154; family SKW154; genus CAZPBO01. The sequence continues at coordinate 16,094 of CAZPBO010000002.1, read as the reverse complement.
GCCCCACCACCACCGTGCACATGCATATCAACAAAACCAGGCACAACAAAGAGTCCATCAACTGAAACAGAAGGACAAGCCTCCGCCCTGCCACCACCTATCGCCGCCACCCTGCCACCGTCAATGTAAACAACCCCCCTCCTTACCCATCCCCACTCAAAGAGAACATCTCCCCCTTCAATAGCCCACATGATTTTCTCCTTCAGCAACCATTCTACCCGCAGCAAAGCAAGCGTCAAAGGCTACTGTTTTGTGAAAGAAGCGTATCGGATTTTCAGAATTTACGCCACTTTGACAATCCCTGTTGAGCGGGCTGTAAAATTATGTGGTTGACAATCAATAGTCGGGGTAGAAGTTTGCGGTATACGGTTCTGATAGCGGCGTTGTTTGCGTGCGGGGTCTGTTTTGGGGACATAATATATTTGCAGGGCGGTGGAGTGATAGTGGGTCGTGTTGTGGACAGGGACGAGGAATGTATGGTGGTGAAGATGAAGGGCGGGGCACGCGTGACGCTGTCGCTTGAGCGGGTGGTGAAGGTGGAGGAGGGTGAGCCTGAGGAAATCTACAGGAGGAAGTCGGCACACATAAAGAGTGGGGACGCGGACGAGCATTTCCGTCTGGGGTTGTGGTGTGAGAAGGTGAAGTTGTTTGAGCAGGCGCGGGATGAGTTTGAAAAGGCGCTTGTGATAGACCCAAACCACCTGGATGCGCGCAAGAAACTGGGGTTCTTGAGCCGTTCCGAGCCTGTTGTGCCATCCGTGAAGGTTGGCGAGAAGGAAGTGGAGAGGGTTGCACAGAGCGGTAGTGTGGCGGAAGGAAAGAGGGAGGAGTTGCTGTCTGCGGCGAAGGTGTTGCTTGAGAGGCGGAAGCGGGAGATTCTGCGGCTTGCGGGGTTGACACTGGATGAGGCAACAAAGCGAATAATTGCGCGCTGGTATGGGAGATGGGAGAAGGCGCGTCTGGCTGTGCTGCAAAAGGTCTTTGTGGACAAGCAACCTGCCAGTAGAGAGGAACTCGCCGCTGTTCGCCGTGCCTACGACTGCCTTCACATAGCGTTTTCACGAAGGTTGAAAACACTTCTCTCAATGAGAAAGGAGGATGCGATAAAGCGCCTTTCGCAACTGAAGGAGGCGAAGAGGCGTTATGGGGTGGTGGTGAAGGCGCTGAAGGTGCTGGGTAAGGATGTGGGGGGAGATGAGGATATAACGCTTGCGGAGGCGGCGCTGCTTCTGGTGAGCCGGTCTGGTCAGGCGAAGGAGTTGTGGCGCAAACTGCGGGGATGGCGGCTTCAGATACTGGTTGAGTTGATTGCGGATAGGATAGAGGCGGCAAACAGAACGGTTGCGGGGTTGAGCAAGGATGAGGCGTTGCTGGTGAAATTGATAAACCGCTACAGGCGCGTGCTGGGGCGGTTGCCGCTTCTGATAGATAAGCGCCTGTGCCGTGCGGCACGCAGACACGCACGGGAGATGCGTCGTCTGGGTTACTTCGGGCATGTCTCCCCAGTTGAGGGGCGTGCAACGCCATTGGACAGGGCGCGGGCGGAAGGATTCCGCGGGACAGTGGGGGAGAACATATTTAAAGGGGGAGGTCCTGTTGAGGCGCTCGCGGCGTGGCAGACATCAGAGGACCACAACCGCAATATGCTCGGCGGTTGGGACCCACTTGTCATAAAGAGCGGCAAGAACATTAAGGTAATGGGATGTCCGTGGAGTGTGTTAGGCGTGGGTGCTGATGAGGCTTTTGTAGCCCTCTTCGGGGTTAGGATGCGCAAAAACAGGTCTTATCCTCCATCGCCCTCCTCACGCTGACGAATGTTTATGTGCAACTCCTCCAACTGCTGGGGTTCTACAGGCGCAGGGCTCCCCGTCAGGGGGCAGGAAGCACTTGTTGTTTTCGGAAAAGCGATAACATCTCGGATTGAGGAGCATCCCAGCATAAGTGCGCACAAGCGGTCAAGACCTATGGCGATACCTGCGTGAGGAGGGGCACCCATAGTGAGCGCTTCAAGGAGGAAGCCGAAGCGTTGCTGCGCTGTTGCACGGTCAATTCCCATCGCCTCAAAAACACGGAACTGCAAATCGGGCAAGTGGTTCCGCACCGACCCACCCCCCAGTTCCACCCCGTTTAAGACGATGTCGTAAGAGCGCGCCCGCACAGATAGCGGCTCGCTCTCAAGTCGTCCGATATCGTCGGGATGCGGCTGCGTAAATGGATGGTGCAGCGGAACAAGCCTACCTTCCTCGTCTTTCTCAAACATCGGCCAGTCCACAATCCAGACGAAGCGGAACTGTTTTGGGTCGTTTTTCCAGATGTTTGCGGCGGTGGCGGCGTGCGGTCGGAGTTGTCCCAGAATTCGCGCCGATTCCTCTCCATCTCCCGCCACAAAAAGCCATGTAAGAGGAGTCCTCTTCAGGAAAAACTCGGCAGACGACCCCAAATGCTTTGCCAAAGGACCTGCTGCTCTGTTACCTTCAACGCGGAGCCACAAAAGCCCTTTAGCGCCCAACTCCACCGCCTTATCCGCCAAAGCGTCCACCTGTTTGCGGGAAAGAAGCGCAGGGAGTCTGAGCGTTTTAACGGCGCCGCCTGACTCCACCACCCTCCTGAAGATGCCGAATTCCGTTCCCGCTGCCGCTTCAGTCACATCCTCCACCTCAAGAGGCACCCGCAGGTCGGGTGCGTCGGTGCCATATCGTGAAAGCGCCTCCGATACCGCCAAACGCGCAAACGGACGCTCAATCTTTATCTCAAGCAGCGCCTCAAAAAGACTGCAGAACAACTCTTCCGCGAGGTTCATCACATCGGCTTCCTGCGCGAAAGAGACCTCAAGGTCAAGTTGTGTGAACTCCGGCTGTCTATCAGCGCGGAGGTCCTCGTCTCTGAAGCAGCGCGCAATCTGGTAGTAGCGCTCAATGCCGCCCACCATAAGAATCTGCTTCATCAACTGCGGGGACTGAGGCAGCGCATAGAACCTGCCGGGGTGGATGCGTGAGGGGACGAGATAGTCGCGGGCGCCTTCAGGAGTGGAGCGCGTAAGAATAGGGGTTTCCACCTCAACGAAATCACGAGCGTTTAAGAAGTTGCGGATGCAGGCGATAAGGCGGTGGCGGAATATGAGCGCGTCAAGCAATGGCGGATAACGCATCTCAAGGTATCGGTATTTGAGGCGGGTTGCGGTTTCCACTGTCTGGGCGTCTTTCGGAGGGAAGGGAAGAGTAGGGACGGCGGCATTGAGAACCTCCACAGTTTCGGCGACGACCTCCACCTCTCCTGTGGGAAGGTCGGGGTTGATGTCTTTTTTGGGGCGGGAGCGCACAACTCCCGTCACTTTGAGCACGGACTCTGCGGGGGTCTGCTGCAGCGTTTCGCAGACCTCTGTGTTGGGTTGTGCAAATATTTGGACTCTGCCCCACCTGTCGCGTAGGTCTGCAAACGCCACTCCGCCGTGATGGCGAAAATTCTCAAGCCATCCACAGAGGGTGACCCGCTGACCAATATGGTGTCTACGCAACTCCCCGCAACGATGCGTCCTCAAGGCTGCTTCTCCTTTGTTTTTTTGGACAACTCCTTTATCCGCTCTTTGGCGAGTCTGTAGAAGAGCGGCGCCTTGGGGTCGGTGGAGCCGACCGCCTCGCTTACAAGTTGCATATAGAGGAGTTCGGCTTTCTTGAAGTCGCCAGACTTATAGGCTTGTTCTGCCTGCTCATAGAGGGTTTGTAGAGGAGAAGATACTGTTTTCTGAGGGGGAGGATGGGTTTCTGTTCGTTTTGGATGTGTGGTGGTGGATGGCTTTACCTTGGGGGTTGGCATAACAAGTCTGCGTCTTGAGAGACGGCAAGCCTTCTGGTAACCTTTTAGTGCGTCTTTGTCCCAGGGGTTGGCGCGTAGGAGCGCGAGGTAGATTTGCACGGCGTCGGCGTAACGCTTTGCCTTCATTGCCTCCTCGGCACGCCGAAGAAGTGCGTTCCTGTCCTTAACGCCTCCTGCCTTCTCAACTCTGGAAAGAAGAGTCTCAAAGCCTTTGATGGTTTGCTTATGCGCCTCACGGATTTCTTTAAGGTATTTAGAAAGGGCAGGGGACGGTTTTTTCTCTTTTGGTGGAGGCAGTCTGTGTCCTGGAACGCTTTTCTCCGCCACCACCGATTCGGCTCCCTCGCGGAAGCCAAGAGTGGGGGGAGCGGAAGAAGTCTGGTTCGGCGCCATAGCACCTGCACAACCACACAGGATAAGGAGCATAGCAGAACGCATATGAGCAGACCTCAAAGTGTCTGGCAAGGATGATAAGGTCTGAGGGATGGAATTTCAAGTGGAACGGGCGCGGAACAGCGTAGTGCTGTGCCACGCCCGTTCAAAGCCCCCTCCCTGCAAATTTATTTTTTGTTTTTGAACCACTTGGCGAGACCTGTGGCGACATCGCGCGGGACACGCACAATCGGGGTTGTCGCCTTCTTCAAGAACAGGATAGCCCAGCAGGTGTCGGGAACAGGACCTGATGTGCCGGCACCTGCCTCCCAGTAACCGTCAGAGGTCTGGCAGCCGAGGAGGTATTCCGCTCCTTCTTTGAACCAGTCGTGTTTCCCGAATTTGGGTATGAGTCCCAGAATACCGCTTCGTTCAAGACCATAAAGGAAGTAGAAATGGTGTATGGCGGGGCGGCTGGGTGTTTTGCCGTTCTTTCCACCTGGGTAGAGTTTGCCAACAGGGTTTGCTGTGACGGTGAAGTGGTGTGCAATCCACGCAGCGCCGTCTCTGATGCCCTGTTCCACCTTGTTTTTCAAACGACGCCATTCGGGTGTTCCCTCTAACGCCCGCTTGCAGACGCACAGTGCCGCAATGCCTGAAGTCGTCATCGCACCCGTTATCATCAAGCGCCACTCAAACTGCTGCACATCCTTCTCCGTGAACATATAGCACCACCCCCGCGCAAACATCTTCTTCTTCTCTCCACGGAAAATCTTGTCCGCCGACTCCCTTATGACCGATGTGCGCAACTGCTTTATATCTTCTTTGGTCACCTTTTGTTTGCTTCGTTTGGCTGCCCGAGCAAACTTCGCTATCTCACGCTCAATCTTCTTCTCAAGTCCTTTAAGCACCTTTATGGGTTTGTCCGCCAACGGCACAGGGAACCACGGCACCTCAGGACCGTCTTTTTCCTGCGCCTCAATGCAGTATTCCGCTATCTTCACGAAGACCTCTTTTGGAACGGGGATACCGCGTCGCAGCGCCACCGCCAGCGCCAGAACCGCATACTGGGTGTTGGACATATCCTCCCCCTGTGGCGGATAACGCCATACACGCTGCGTTCTGTGCTCCACCAACCACTTTATCAACTCCTTCAGTTTCGCCAAATCTTTGGGCGCCCATTTCTTCACATCCTTTTTGGGGTTGTATGTCTCATCAATCACCGCGGTCATTGACTTGCGTCCTTTCTTCTCCAGTTTCTTCTTCTCACGCTTTTTGAATCGTGCCTCATACAGCGCGTCCAATGCCAGAACATAGCAGGCTACGCTGTAGGTGTGGTGGGGTGGATGTTTCTCAAGATATGCAAACCCCTTCTTTATGCAGTCATCGTCGGGGTCCACACCGCCTTTGAGCAGTGCAAACAGAACAAGTGCTGTGCATCCCTCATACATCACGATACCCAACTTGAAAGGTCTGTCAGGGTTATACTCCCAATGCCCGTCGGATTTCTGCTGACTTTTGAGCCACGCCACCGCCCGTTTTACCGCCTGCTTTATGCGGGGGTCCTCTTCCTCATCCTGCGCGATAAGAAACGATGCAAAACCAACCAAAGCCAACACGACGACAAGACGCCTCATATCTCCATCTCCTAACGCTTGGCTTTGGTATATTATACCAGTGATGGTGGGATTTGTTTCACACAATTACACAAAAAATTGCCCGTTCACCCCTGTTGCATCGGCGACAAGAGTGTCAGGATTTTTTTGCCGCTTCTTTCTCTTTCTTTTTCGCCGCTTCGGCTTTTTTGCGCGGTATCAGCACCGATTTCGCCTGCTTCACCCATTGAACGATGGGGCGCTTTGATGGACAGATGTAGGTGCAGCAGCCGCATTCAATGCAGTCAAGGACATTTTCCGCGTCGGCGGCGTCGTAGTCCTCTGCTTCCATAGCCACCGATATCGCGCTCGGCACCAGCCCTATCGGGCAGACCTCAACACATCTGCCGCAGCGGATGCAGGGACCGTATTCGGCAGGTGTTGTTTGCTGCAGCACCAGTATTCCACTTGTCCCTTTGTTCACAACCACCTCATCGCTCCACTGAGCAAGTCCCATCATAGGACCACCCAGTATCACCTTGCGCGCTGTTGGTTTTATCTTGCAGTAATCAAGCAGCAACTTCACAGGCGTTCCTATGCGGGCAAGCAAGTTTCTTGGTTCTTCCACCCCGTCTCCTGTGACGGAAAGCACCCGCTCAATAAGCGGGAGATTGGACTTACAAGCCCAGTATGCGGCGCGGCAGGTTCCCACATTCTGCACAAGGCAGCCCACATCCATAGGCAGTCCCGGGGGTGGCGGCACTTCGCGTCCCGTTATCGCCTTTATCAGTTGTTTTTCCGCCCCCTGCGGATAACGGGTCTTCAGCACCACGACTTCAAAGGGAAGTCCAAGACTTTGCACCGCCTCGCGCATGCTCTTTATGGCATCCGGCTTGTTCTCCTCAATCGCCACAACTATGCGTTTTGCGTTGACGCAGCGGGCGAGCAGTTTCATTCCAAGAAGAATCTCTTTTGGGTGCTCCAGCATAAGGCGATGGTCGGCGGTAAGATATGGTTCGCATTCGCATCCGTTGGCGATGAAGGTGTCTATCGGTTTGTTCGGTGGCGGGGAGATTTTGACATGTGTGGGGAAGGTGGCGCCGCCCATCCCCACAAGCCCGCATTCCTTGACACGCTTTTTTATCTCGTCAACTTCCAGTTTCTCCAACTCCTCATCTGATATGCCTTCGGGATTTATGCCTTCCGCCCATTTCTCCTCTTTGTCGTTCTCAATCACAACACAGGGGACATCTGCTCCGAATATGTGGGGGTAAGGGGCTATCTCAACCACCTTGCCCGAGACGGAGGAGTGAACGGGTGCGGAGACAAAGGCGGTCGGCTCGCCCACCATCTGCCCCTTCTTCACGGCGTCCCCTGGGGTCAGGCAGGGCTTTGTTGGGGCGCCTATGTGTTGCTGTAGAGGGATGCGCACGATATCGGGAACAGGCGCCACCTCTATTGCCTTTCCCTCTGTGTAATGCTTCTGTTCGGGTGGATGGATACCACCGCGGAAACGCATCTTGCCGCTCATATCCATCTCCTTATTTGCCCTTCTCCTTGGTGTGCTTGCCGAACACCGCATCAAAACGCAACTCTATCTTCGCATCCTTCTCCAGTTTACGGATGAGGTCATCAACCTCTCTGTCATAGATGGGCATCTTCTCAAAGCGGCTCTTCAACTGCTCCCGCACATCCTCAAATTTCAACTCCCCTGGTCCCTTTTTATCCACCAGTTTCAGGAAGAAATACCCCATTATGGTCTTGACGGGTTTGCTCACCTGTCCTTTTTTAAGCGCCGTTATGACAGGGCGCAACTCTTTTTTGAAGGCAATCAATCTGGCATAGCCTGGGTCATAACCTTCAGGGTAACGCAGCCATCCCACCGCCTCCTCCTGTGCCACCTTCTCAAACGGCTCCTTCGCCAAGCGTTCCTTCACCATCTCCACATATTCCTTCTCGCTCATTGCTTCTATCTTCTTGCGGCGTTCATCCAGTTGTTTTATCTTTGCCCGCAGTTTTTCTGTTTCCTGTTTTGCTATTTTCACCGCCTCGTCACGCTCCTTCAGCGTCAGCGTATCACCCATCTTCCCGAGTTTTTTCTCCACCATATCGCGCATGGCGTCAGGAACACTAACAGGTTCTTTTTCAGCCTTTTGCAGGTCAATGATAGCGTTCTGCAGGCGTAGAAGTTGTTTTCTTGTGTTGTCGGCTTCCCTTTGCAACTCATTTATCTTTTCATTTTTGTGGATGCGAATAAGCATCACATGGTAGAGGGTTTCGTTTTTGGGGAAGAATTGTTCAAACTTTTCGCGGAGGAACTCATCGGTGAGGCGGCGTTTTTTTGCGACCTCGCGTCCCAGTATCCTTATGCGGGTGTCGCGATAAACCATCTCAAACAACGCCTTCTCGCCGAGTCCCAGTTTTTTGAGCATACCGAGGTGTTCCTTTGAGCGTGGGTCTTTCTTGAACTGTTCAACCATCCTGCGTGCCTGCGCTCTGACCGCGTCCTCATCAATTTTGACCCCCATTTTCTTTGCCGCCTGCTCAAGCAATTTCTCCCGCAGAAGGAACGGAACCGTCATAAAAAGCGATGTGTGCAGAAAGTCATCCTTTGTTATCTTCTCGCCGTTGACGATGATGACAGCGTCGTTGCTCTGCTGAGCCGCTACCATCAAGGCGCAGAAGAGAAGTGTTCCGATAAGCAGCCACCTCATTTTTCCTCCCCCACATATCGCTCCATCTCTTTCAGAGCGCGGATTAACTGGTCTGGTGTGAGCATGCCTGCCTCAAGCATAACCACCCCGAGCAGTTTGTGCTCTCCCTTAGCGTCCTGCTGGGCTTGGAGTTTGAGCGCTTCGTCCAGTTGCTGTTGTGTAACAAAGCCCAATTCAAGGATGATGTCGCCGAAGAGCCTGCGCTGGCGGGGGCGCTCTTCCACATAGCCGTAGGGGTGTTTCTCCTGCCAACGCCAGGCATCTGCGACGATTTGCGTGATGTCAGAGCGTGTGGGATGCCAGTCAAGGAATTGTGCGGCGGCGTCCACCGAGCCGACCAGACGGGCGGGTTCGTGCTCAAGACGAGGACCTTTTTTGAAGGGGATTGACTTTCCCGTAACCCTTTCTGCGACTTTAAGGACTTCAAGAACGCTGTGTCCGCGACCCGACCCAACATTGAGAACCACCGGGCGCTCACAAGGCGTCTGGAGCGCTTTCTCAAACGCCTCGCACACATCAAGGATATGGACATAATCACGGATTGCCGTTCCATCATCTGTGGGATAGTCGGTGCCGTTTATGGTGATGGCATCTTTCTGCCCGAGGGCGACCTTCAGAAGGTTGGGGATAAGATGGCGCTCAAGGCGGTGGCTCTCCCCCACCCCTTCCTCCGCCCAAGCACCTGCCACAACGAAAACTCTCAACGCCATAACTGTCAGACCATATCCCCGCCAGTAGTCCGCCAGCATCTGCTCAACAAAGTGCTTGCTGCGGGCATAAGGGGTGACGGGAAGGCAGGGATGTGATTCGTGCACAATCTTTTTGCGTGGTTTTCCGTAAACAGCGGCGTCGGATGCAAAAATGAAGCGGGAGACACGGAAGTCCACGGCAGCCCGCAGCAGTGTCACCGTTCCCACAAGATTTGTGATGAAGTAGCGTTGTGGGTCTTCAAAGGACTCTGACGCGCTGGTCAGGGCGGCGAGGTGGACAATGGCGTCAAAATGCCTCTGCCCAAAGACGCGGGTAAGGGCGTTGAAGTCGCGCACATCGGCTTCGAAGACTTCAAGGCGTGGGGGAAGCGCCTGATGATGTCCTTCCGAGAAGTCATCAAGAGCGGTGACTGCAAAGCCACGCCGCTCAAGATGGCGCACGAGGTGAGAGCCGATAAAGCCCGCTGCGCCCGTAACCAGAACCCTCATAATTCAACCTCAAGCATAGGGCGAAAAGGTTATCGGCAAAGGCTCTGCTGGTCAAGAAAAAAGAGAGGCGGTCGCTGCACACTACCGCCTCTTCTGTTCTCCGCCTTAAACGGACTTACTTGCCCTTGCGCTCTTTATGCTTGGTGTGTTTGCGACATTTGCGGCAGAATTTGCGCAACGATATCTTGCCCACGCCACCGCCTCCCTTCTTCGTTGTGCGGTAGTTCCGACTGCCGCAAACTGTGCATTCAAGCCATATCTGAACCCGTGCCATACCGCTTCCTCTCAGTCAAGAACCTTTGTCACAACACCTGCCCCAACCGTTCTACCACCCTCACGGATGGCAAAACGCAGTCCTTCCTCCATCGCCACAGGATATATCAACTCAACCTCCATCTCAACATTGTCACCGGGCATCACCATCTTGACACCCTCTGGCAGTTTGGCGACTTTACCTGTGACATCGGTCGTGCGGAAGTAGAACTGTGGTCTGTAACCCTCAAAGAAGGGCGTATGACGACCGCCTTCTTCCTTCTTTAAGACATAGACCTGTCCTTTGAAATGGCGGTGGGGAGTGATGGAGCCGGGTGCTGCTACCACCATACCACGCTTCACCTCGCGTTTGTCCACACCACGCAGAAGTATACCCACATTGTCGCCCGCCCGCGCATCATCAAGAATCTTGTTGAACATCTCAAGACTTGTCGCCACCGTCTTCATCGTCTCATCCCGCAGTCCCACAATCTCCACCGCGTCACCAGGCTTTATAATTCCGCGCTCAACGCGTCCTGTAACCACCGTTCCACGCCCTGTGATGGAAAAGATGTCCTCAATCGGCATCAGGAAGGGTTTGTCAATGTCGCGCTCAGGCAGCGGGAAGTATTTGTCAATTGTGTCCAGCAGTTCAAAGATGCAACCGCAATTGGGGCAGTCGCGCTTACCGCAGCCGCACTCCATCGCCTTCAGCGCCGACCCCTTCACTATCGGCACCTCATCACCAGGGAAGTCATACTGATTGAGCAGTTCCCTCAACTCCATCTCCACCAACTCTATCAGTTCGGGGTCGTCAACGAGGTCGGTTTTGTTGAGGAAGACGACGATATAGGGAACATTGACCTGCCGAGCCAGCAGGACATGTTCGCGGGTCTGCGGCATAGGACCATCGTTTGCGGCAACGACCAAAATAGCACCGTCCATCTGTGCCGCTCCTGTTATCATGTTCTTTATGTAGTCGGCGTGTCCAGGGCAGTCAATGTGGGCGTAATGGCGGTTCTCCGTCTCGTATTCCACATGGGCAATATTGATGGTGATACCGCGGGTCTTCTCCTCTGGTGCATTGTCAATGGACTCAAACGGACGCGGTTTGGACAGACCGTGCTTGGCGAGGTTAATGGTCATCGCCGCCGTCAGCGTCGTCTTGCCGTGGTCAATGTGACCAATTGTGCCCACATTCAGGTGAGGCTTCTTCCGCTCAAACTTCTCCTTCGCCATCTCCTATCCCCCTAACAAACTACTCCTTCGTGTTGTTGCAGAATTTAATAAGGAACTTATGGGGTTGTGTCAAGTATTCCATCCCCTTATATGCGAAAAAAGCCGCTGACGGGATTTGAACCCGTGACCTCACCCTTACCAAGGGTGCGCTCTACCACTGAGCTACAGCGGCGTTCAAGCGGGCGATGGGACTCGAACCCACAACCACCGGCTTGGAAGGCCGATGCTCTACCAATTGAGCTACGCCCGCATCCCTAACTCTCATATAGCCCAACAACCCGCCTCTGTCAAGCCTTTGTCAGAGTCACAAATCATATTACTCAAACCTGACCATCACGGGTATATGTGTGTTAGAATTTATAAGGTTTGTTTGTGGAGGCACTAACATGCGGCGTTGGTTTCTGATTGTGGTCTTCTGTGCAGCGGCGCTTTCCATACAGGCAGACATCATCCATCTCGCCTCCGGCGGCAAAGTGGAGGCTGAAATCCTTGAGGAGACCGACGACTACATCCTTGTGCGGATGTATCCGAACATCCTCGCAAAAATAGACATTGAGCGCGTTGAGCGGATTGAGCGCAAACCCACTCGCTGGCAGATTTACTCTGAGAAGTCCCAAAAAATTGCTCCTTATGACGCCGAAGCACACTGGAAACTGGCGAAATGGTGCAAAAAGCAGGGACTTTATCGCGAATACAAGACCGAGGTGGAGTTGACTCTCTCCCTGAAACCCGACCATAAGGAGGCGTTGAAGGCGTATGAGGAGTTGCGGGCGGAGAGAGAAAGACGGATAAAGCGTGCTGAAAAGCGCGCCGCGGTCAAAAAAACCTCCTCAAAAAAGACATCCACCCCCAAACAGGTAAAATCTGCCTCCCAATCAAAACTTGCCCAAATCCGAAAACTCATCGGCGAGTTCTTCTCCACGCCTGAAGAGGACTACAAAAAACGGGAGCAGATTCTTGAAAAACTCTCCAAATTTGAACCACTTTCGCGCTCCGATGTCCTCTCCTTCAAACGGGAGATTTTCCGCAAGGCGAAGCGCGGTCCAAAAGCGACCTATAAAGGTGGACGCGGGCAACTTAACTCCAAACTATATCCTGGCACATATTACATCTGCATTCCGCGCGTTAAGATGCGCAAATATCCGTTGGTTATCGGACTGCACGGGGGTGGACAGGGTGTTGGGGACGGCAGAACGGCGCTTCAGAAATGGGCGTTTGCCACAAGAAAAGGCGCCATCTGTGTCTTCCCCACGGTGATAAAGAAGGAAGCGACGGCTTGGAATAAGGAGCGTGAGGAGCGTTATGTTATGGCGCTGATTGAGGAGATGAAGCGCACATTCCCCATAGACACAAACCGAATCTATCTTGTGGGGCACAGTATGGGAGGATATGGAACCTGGTCAATAGGAACACATTATGCGGATGTGTTTGCAGGTCTTGCGCCGTGCGCTGGAGGGATATTTGTGATGATGGGGCAGGGAGGAAGTGTTGTAGGACTTGCTCGTGGGACGGTTGTGAATTTGAAAAACACCCCGATATATTTCTACCACGGCGCCGACGACCCTCGCGTTCCCCCCACATCCGACCGCAAAGCCGCTGAAGTCCTCGCCGAACTCAAGAAAAAATACGGTCCCTATGAGTATGTCTACAAAGAGTATAACGGCATCGGACACGGGTTGCCCCCATCAGGGCTCGGTCCGATAATTGAGTGGCTTTTCAAGCACAAACGCAACCCATACCCCAAAATGGTGATATGGGAGCCATCGCGTCCATACAAAACGCTCTTCTGGTGGGTGAAGAACCGCGGCGGCATATCCCAAATCGTGGCAAAAATTGACCGCGCAAAAAACGAGATAACCATTGATGGTCCCTCGTCAGGTTTCTCGCTTTATCTCAACGACAAACTGGTTGACCTCTCAAAGCCGATAAGGGTGGTGATAAACGGTAAGGAGGCGTTCAACGATTACGCCACATATTCGGTAGCGGCACTGCTTGACTCCATAGCCGACAAGCGCGACCCGCAACAATTCTTCTACGCCAAGATAGACTTCTGACGCGTAAGTCAAATCGTTGTTGACGGCGGGGTTTTCTGCCTGTAGCATTTTTATGTTGTCGGATGGGAGAGGTTTTGTGGGAAGAGCAAAGCACTTTTTTGAATTGTTCGGAGAGGAAAGCGGCAGAAATGCGGTGTCGCCGCAGGTTGAGACCGCCGCCAGTGGGGAGCGCACCATAACATTGCGCCGCGAAACGCTCTATGTCGCCATAGTCTTTTTTGTGGCAACGGTCGTGGGCGCCTTTCTGGTGGGGCGTATGACGGCACTGCAGAAGAAACCCGCAACGGAGAACTACGGCTTTGCCTGCGGCACTTGGCGCGACATAAAGGGAGCCCGAGAAGCGCTCACCCTTCTTAAAAGCAGTGGACTTGAAGGCGCCCGCATCGGGCGGGTCAGCAAAGGTTACTGCGTTGTGGTTCGCGGACTCAAAAGCAGGAAAGAAGCGGAAAGGAAGGCGCAACAAGCGCTCGCTGTTCTGACCAAGAGATGGTCGCGTGGACTGAAAGCGTGGGTTGTGGGAGCCGAGTGAATGAAGGTGAAACCTGAATGCTATCCGTGCATACTTAAGGCGCTACTGAAGACTGCGCGGCGCGTTTCAGAAGATGAATGGCTGCTGCGCAAAGTTCTGGGAGAAACGATGGATGTTCTCCGCAACTCCCACACTGAGCGCACCCCACCCGACATCGCCGCTGAATCCTACATCCGTATGGCAAAACTACTCGGCAACCGTGACCCATACGCCCAAGAACGGCGCGACCTCAATACCCTCGCCAAAAAAGTGTTGCCTGCCGCAAGAAGGTTGATGAGCGCCGCCGCCGACCCGCTCTTCGCCGCCCTCAAAATCGCCGCCGTCGCCAACCAACTGGACGCTCTCACCACCGAACTCTCCTCCCCTCAAAAAATCCTTGACGCTTACGACGCCACACCCTTCCACGCCCCAGACTACGAGGAATTCCGCAACGACATCCAAAATGCCGCTACCCTCCTTTTCATCTTTGACAACGCAGGCGAGATTGTCTTTGACACACTCTTGATTGAGTGTCTTAAAAAAGTGAATAAAAACCTGTCAGTGACAGGGGTCGTAAGAAGGGCGCCGATGTTCAACGACGCAACATATGAGGACGCCGCCGACGCAGGTGCTGACCGACTCGCAACTCTCACAGACTGCGGAATTGATGTCGTCGGCACACCTCTCCACACCTGCTCAAAACAGTTCCGCGACCTTTTCCTGTCATCCGACTTAGTGCTTGCCAAAGGACAGGGTAACTACGAAACTCTGGAAGGAGAAGTGCGCCCCGGACAGCCCTTTGCCGGTAAAGCCGTCTATTTCTTGTTGACCATAAAATGCGAGGTTATAGCATCCTTTATAGGGCGCAGTGTCGGAGACGCTGTCCTGATTAAGGAGGGCTGATTATGTCCATACACTCAAGTCTTCGCTCAAAGGGTCTGCAAGCCGCCAAAAGGAGTGTCCTAACCCGCTATGAGCGGATAATGCGTCTTATGCGTGACGGAAAATGGGACGCCGAAAAAGACTCCCCCTTCGGGCTGCCTAAGTTGCGAGTCTATGTGGCGAGGAAGCGTCGTAAAGGTGGTGGGAAAAAGAAATGAGTCTGCCTATCTTCCTGATGAGCGACTTGGGAGAAGGCAGTGTATATGTGGCGGCAATGCGGGCGGTCGCCCTTACTCTTTCCCCCCAAAGCGCCGTATACGACATTACCCATTCCATTCCGTCGCACGACATCGCCTATGCTGCGCTTGTGCTGGAGGATATGGCGCCGTATCTGCCGCCTTGTGTTCTGGTTGTGGTGGTGGACCCGGGTGTGGGTGGTGAGCGCGCGGTGATTGCAGCAAAAAGCGGAGAAGTGGTTGCAATAGCCCCCGACAACGGTGTGCTAACGCCGCTCCTTTCTGACGCCGCCGTCTTCAAAATTGAAAACGAATCCCTTATGCTGCGTCCTGTCTCACCCACATTTCACGGTCGCGACATAATGGCGCCAGTCGCAGCCCGTATCGCCGCAGGACTGAATATAGAAGAAGTCGGACCAGAACATAAACCGACTATGCTGGTTCTGCCCGAACCCGATGTGTCAGACAACCTCGTTAGAGGCAGGGTTGTGCATGTGGACACATTCGGTAACCTTGTGACCAACATAAAGAAGGTCCATCTTGAAGAGGCGGGGATAGGCGCGGAGGCGAGCGTGCGTGTGAGTGGGCGGCAGATAGGTCGGCATGTGCGCACATACAGCGATGCCAGAAAAGGGACTCTTGTATGGCTGTGGGGCAGTTTTGGCAGACTTGAGGTGGCGGTGGTGGAAGGAAGCGCTGCTGAACGCCTCAAAACCGCGCGCGGTAGCGCCGTAGAGGTATGCGGTCCCTGACCACCTCCACCCCCTCCGCACCCAGCAGACGCTTCTTCACATCAACCCCCGCCGTAAAACCGCCCAGACTTCCGTCAGACGACACCACCCTGTGACAGGGGACAAGCAGGATGATGGGATTATGCGCCATAGCCTGACCGACCGCCCGCGCCGCTTTAGGGTTCCCCACCGCCCGCGCAAGGTCGCCATATGTCGTCACCTTCCCCCATCCCACAGACCGCAACTTCTCATAAACCGCCCGCCTGAATGCGCCCACTCCCCGCAGGTCAAGCGACCAACTCCCCACAACACGCTGCCCCTCCACAAACCACCTCACATAACGCGAAAACTCCCTCACAAGCGAAGCGTCCAACTCAAAGTGTTGTTGTAGTCGTCGTTTGAGCGCCGCCAATTGCTTTTTCTCATCCCTTAAAAACTGCAGCGCACAGACTCCATTTGATGTTGTTGCGACAAGCAGTGTTCCTATTGGACTATCAAA
>CAZPBO010000001.1:64650-94430 GCA_964584815.1 uncultured Planctomycetota bacterium | reverse complement strand
TGAAACAGTCTCAAAACAGTGCTCTCAAGACGGATTAGTCCCATCCTCTCCGCTTTCAGTCTCATTCACCAGTCCGCCATTCTCATTACACATCCTGTTGGTCTCACCTATGAGACATTCAGTCCCACACTTTACGGCTGCTGGAACAGGTATGGCTTACTGAAGTGGTTCATGTAGCCCGTATAGTGAGGGTGAGAAAGGCTCCTGTAGAAGACCGCCATTCCCTGAGAACGGATGCAGTTTATGACCGGGAACAATAGTCATCGAGACGGTGACATTCTGCCAACAACCAGTCACGGGTTGCTTGTAGGCGTCTGCATTCCTTATTTAGGCGTTTCGCCTCTTTTGCCAAGCCGGTCGTTTTATCCAGAGCATCAAGCAGCCTCCGCCAAGCCGTCTTGTAAAGGTCACCTAACTGCTCAAGTTCGGTTTGGAGCCGCTTCACCCGCTGACGCAGGTCAGCCTCTTCGCGCCGCAGACGCTCCACCTCTATTCTGCTCGTCTCCGCCGACAACACCGCGTCGGTCAGACGCGCAAGTCCGCGCCGCACATCCAGTCCGCTGTGATGCAGAATCGCTGCAGTCTCAAGCACATCCTGCACAAGATGCAGTGGCAACCCGCGGCGTTTCGCACGGGCAAGCAGCGTCGCAGCCTGACGCAGCAACGGCAGGTCGGCATCATTGCGTTGAATCACTTCAAGCAGGGTTATGAACGCCTTGAGGTATCTTGCTTCAAGCATGCCGCACCGCTTCAGCGCTTCACCAAGTTTGCCTAACTCCTGTGGCGACAGGTTATGCTCTGCCAGGTGGCGCTCAAGCGTGAGATAATCGCGCAGCCGTTGTGGCTCAATGCGTTTTGCCGCCGCCGCATCCAGAACCTCAACCACCTGCTTCAACCCCTCCGTATCAAGTCCGCAACCCCTCATCGCCCGCCATAAGTCCACCAACAAACCCAGAACTCCTTCTCCTTTCCTGCCTGTATCCACACTCAAATAGGTAAGCACCTCCTCCAATCTGTCTGTTTGTGTACGCATTGGCTTTTCCTCCACAAGAACCTCGCGCTTTCTATTCTCCTTTTTATCAAACTCCTGCTCCAGAATGTCGCGCCAGTTCTCCGCCGTCCAGCCGAGTGTCTGCCAGAGGCAGCATAGGTTCACCATAACGCGTCGCAGGGCTTCATCTGGTTGCATATAGGGTCTCATCCCACAGACCAGCACGCGAACCAGTTCCATATCCACCAACCTTTGCGCCGGTTCGGTTAGTAACCTACGGCAGAGTCCGACGATACGGGGACGCAACTCGCTGAGGGTCTCGGTTGATGTCCGTAGGGGGAAGGGTGGTGCTTTTGCGGCGCGTTCAAGCAGCGTCTCGCCTTCAACCGCAAGGTCAGGCATCTTCACGCTTTCTAAATCGCAGATAACAAGCCGCCGAACCTGTGGTTCTTTTAATCCTGTCTTTGCTTGAATGTCTCCTTCTTTCAGTGCATTCATTGTGAGAAGTGGAGTGCAGCGGAAGTCAAGGGTTTTGTTCTCAAGCGGGACACGCAGCCGACCCGCAATGAAGTGTTGCACGGAAACCCGAACCACTTTATCTGACCAACCATACTCATCAAAACACACAAAAGGGGCATCCAGAAGTTCACGCTTGAAGACGGTTCTTCCACGACTGTCGCGTCGCAACCAAAGACTCTTGCCTGTCTCTGACGAGCAATCCACAATGTGCAGCGCGGGATCCAGTCCAAGAATCAGGCAGAGAAACTTTCCGAGGCTCGTCTTCCAGGACATGGTGGGTCCTACAATCAGAAAACCTGGCAGATGGTCTTCAAAGAGACCGGAAAGGCGTGCGGAGACAGCAGCTAGTGCCAACTCCACCATTGCCAGGTGTCCTGCCGTGGGCAGTTCAGCGAGCAGCGGGTAGACATGCGCAAGTCCTGTGGTGGTGTTATGAAGGACTTTATATCCTGCGGCGGTGAGACGATACCCGTTCTTTTGCTTTGCCAGCAGTCCCATCTTCAGCAATCGGTCAAGTCGCCTGTACAAGGTTGCTTTTGGAACGCGCTGAACGATATCGCCGATTTGAGAGCCGGTGGCAAGCATGGCAAGTATCTCTCGGTCGCGTTCGTCGAGCATTTTCTATCTCCTCCACATATTGGATGTTTCCTTGAAAGCATCTTCGGAGGCTGCTAATATGGTTAATGGAGGTTGTGGGGATTAAGGGTAAGCGGATGTGCCAAATTTGTGCCACCGAAAAAGCCCACATCTGCGGACAAGAGCATACAATTTGCCGCTTGTTGCCGCTTGTAAATTGCGGAGTTAAGATGGGTTGTGATGAAACCGCAGACAATATGGTCGGTTTGAAACTCGCAAGGATTGAATCCCACCCTCTCCGCTTTTTCATTCTGATGTTAAAGCCTTGAACAAAAACAATAAAGTCCGCCTTCAACGCCCATATAGAGAGAAACAAGTGTTGAACCCGTTCAGATGTTATGAAAGTGTTTTGAAGGCGGCGAGTATGTCCTTAATACGCTTCTTCATCGCCTCTTCAGGACCTGCTGCTTCCATACAGACGACATCGTCACCGTCCATAACAAGGGTGACACAATACAGGTAGCGTCTGCCACGCAAGATAGCCAAGAACAGAAGGGTTCTGCCGTTTCGTCCGTCATTGGTTGCGAAGTCTTTGTCCTGCAGGAGTTTGTAACCGCGCACCTGTGTCAGTTGCCGCCTCACGCACGCCGCCCAAAACATCAGATCAGCGCCTTCTGCACCCTCAAATTCCGACACCGCAACATAACAACTGTCCGGCGAAACAGCGTAAAACTTAAAACCACGCCTTCCCTCCACCTCCGCAAAACCTCTCGGCATCTTTATCGGAAAGCCGCAAGAGGTGGCGGCAAGCAGAGAAAGGAAGAGTAGTTTTCGCATAGCGTTGTCCTCAATCGGGGAAAAGTCGGCTTATGGAAAGAAGGTTTACCCATTCAAACGGCAGGGGCGTGGCGGCAGGTGCTGTCTCCCTACTTACAGGTCGGCGCAAATAGACGGTCAGGGTTGAGTAAGCCACCTGATTCTTGAGCACCCGCAGACGCCCCTCAAGCCGCTCAATCTCCACCACAACTTCCTTTATCTGCGCCATTATTCTGGAAATCTCGTCCGCATTCTGTGTCCTTTGCAGCACTTCCTCCAGCCGCTTCAAGTGTTTTCTCAGCGCTTCAAGACGCAACTGAATGTCCAGACACTCCTCGGTCACATCCTGTGCGCTTATGTTGCGTTCCACCACCTGTCCCAATTTGCAGACCTTCTCAAGCGTCTGGTGGAATTTGTCTGCGGGCACACGCACCGTTATGGTGGTGTTGGTCTCACGCGTCAGATAGCCGCCGGCTTCCTTTGCGAGCCGCAGCACCGCACCCCGCGCCTCATCAATATCCAAAACCTCAAGTGTTACCTCAGCAGTATAAACGATGAGCCTTTTCTGTTGTTGAAAGTTGA
This sequence comes from uncultured Planctomycetota bacterium, assembly GCA_964584815.1. Taxonomy (GTDB): domain Bacteria; phylum Planctomycetota; class SKW154; order SKW154; family SKW154; genus CAZPBO01. Next base: position 90,946 of record CAZPBO010000001.1, on the reverse strand, counting down.
ACAGCAGTTCGGGGGCAGGTTTTCCTCCTATAGCAGGGGTAGATGCGGCGGCGTTTCTGTGGGGCGCTTTTACGCTCGGCTGCCCCCTCATAATTGGGTTAGATTCCAGACGCATTGTAGACGCCGCACAACCGCCAAACAGCAATCCCAACAGAACCCACCTCAAACCTCGCACCTCCATCCTCTCTCCTACCATTTTGCAGTTCTGCAACTTTTCTGTCAACAGTAAAACTGTGGGTTGCTGAAGTGAGATTTGCGTGGTGTGTATGTGTTTGGGTTTTAGGTTGGGAGCGGTTAAAATAGCGGTGGTTTTTGGAGGGATTGTTTTGCGGGAGTTGACGGTGAGAGCGGTGGTTTTGGGGGCGGTGCTGTCGGCGCTTATGTGTGCTGCCAACACATATCTTGGCTTAAGAGTGGGGATGACGGTTTGTGCGTCAATTCCTGCAGCGGTTGTGTCAATGGCTGTTCTTCGGGGTCTTTTGCGCACAGGCACAGTTAGGGAGAACAACATTGTTCAGACGGTGGCGAGTGCGGGGGAGTCGCTTGCCGCAGGCGTCATCTTCACTATTCCTGCTCTGATTCTGCTTGGCTACTGGAAGGATGCGGACTATGTGACCACCACTTTTGTTGCGCTGCTTGGCGGAACGCTGGGTGTTCTGTTTATGGTGCCGCTGCGTCGTGCACTTGTTGAGGGGCAGATAGAAGCCGACAAGCCGCAGGAGCAGCGCGAGTTGAAGTATCCAGAAGGTGTCGCCTGTGCGGAGGTTTTGAAGGTTGGAGAGGAGAAGGGGCGCGGACTTAAAGCGCTCCTTATAGGTGGTGCTGCAGGCGCACTCCATAAGGGATTTGCAGGACTCATATCAGGCGTTAAGGAGTCGTTCAGCACTGTGATAGGTTTCGGATATCAGACGGAGTTGGGATTTGATTTTGCGGTGGCGCCGTTTGCGGTGGGGATGATAGTGGGACCGCTGATAGGTTTTCTGGTTTTCCTTGGCGGTTTTGCGGGTTTTTTTGCGGGTGTGCCGCTTGCGCAGCGTCTGGCGCCGCAGTTTGCGGGTGATGTCTGGGGGGCGTGGAAAAACTTTGTGCGCGTTGGGGGTGTGGGAGCGATGGTGGTGGGCGGTGTGTGGTCACTTGTGCGTATGCGTGGTGCGGTGGTGTCAGCGCTTGCAGCGTTGCGGAGAAAGAAGGAAGAGCAGGCAAGCGACCTGTCAGGCAAGGTTGTTCTTCTGGTTGCGATTCCTGTTGTGTTGGCGGTGTTTGCGCTGTATTGGCGGGTGATAGGGGGTTTTGGCGGGGCGGTTGGTGCCACAATAGCGATGGTTGTCGCCGCCTTCTTCTTCGTCGCCGTCTCATCCTACATAACAGGACTTGTGGGGTCGTCAAACAACCCTGTGTCGGGGATGACGATATGCACTCTGCTTTTTGCGGCGGGGGTTGTGATACTGTTCGGCTTAAGCGGGCTGCCTGCGCAAGTGGCGATGCTTGTTGTGGCAGGTGTTGTATGCGTTGCCGCCGCCACAGCAGGTGATATCAGTCAGGACTTGAAAACAGGGCAGATAGTGGGAGCAACGCCGTGGAAGCAGCAGGTTGGGCAGTTGGTGGGGGTCGCGGCGGCGGCGTTTGTTATTGCCCCTGTGATATCAACGCTTCACGAGTCCTACGGTATAGGGACAAAGCAACTTTCTGCGCCGCAAGCGACGCTCTTTAAGCAGTTGTCGGAGATACTGGTGGGGAAAGGGGATTTTCCGTGGGCGGCGTTTCTGATAGGGGCGGCGTTCGCGGTGGTGTTGATAGTTCTGGACAGCATACTGAGAAGGCGAGGTGCGGCATTGAGGCTTCATGTGATGCCTGTTGCGGTGGGGTTGTATCTGCCTTTCTCTTTGGGCGCGGCTGTTTTTGCCGGTGGACTCTTCGCATTGGCTTTGCGCAGAGTCGCCTTAAAACAGCGTCTTGTGCTTGCGGCATCGGGACTGATTGCAGGAGAGGCATTAATGGGGCTTGGTGTGGGAGTTTTCCGAATTGCAGGATACAAGCCGCCGGTTGTGAAGGCGCTTTGGTGGCTGGGAATAGTCACATTCGTGATTGCGATTTTGTCAGTCATATATGTCTCAAAGAGGGGGAGAGGAGATGTGGCAGAAGGATGAGTTTGAGCGCATTGCGGGTTGCGTGGATGGTTTGAGGGAGGAGGCGCTGACTTTGGCGTCGCGGTTGGTTTCGTTTGAGGCGGTGCCGCCGGAATCAGGCGGACAGGGAGAGCACGACAAGGCGAAGTTCCTCTGGGAGTATCTTAAAGAGAGGCGGCTTGGTGACCTTCAGTGGTATGAGGCAAAAGATGAGCGTGTGACAAGCGGTGTGCGTCCCAGCATAGTTTTGAGCGTCGGGGATGGCGCGCCGCGGCTCTGGATTATGTCCCACCTTGATGTGGTGCCGGCTGGCGCACGGGAGTTGTGGGAGACAGACCCCTTCAAAGCCGTCATCAAAGAGGGCAGAATCTACGGCAGAGGGGCAGAGGACAACAACCAGGCGATAGTGGCATCGGTTGTGGCGCTGACAGCGGTGCTTGAGGCAGGGTTCACCCCCCGCATTCCCGTCAGACTCCTTTTCGTTGCGGATGAGGAGACCGGCTCAAATTACGGGCTCAAGTTCCTGCTTAAAGAGCATGACCTGTTTGAGAAGGACGACCTTGTGCTGGTGCCAGACGGCGGTGCGCCTGACGGGACGATGATAGAAGTGGCGGAGAAGACGATAGCGTGGCTGCGGTTTAGGGTTTTGGGGAAGCAGTCACACGCTTCGCGTCCTGACCAGGGTGTGAACGCAGCCCGCGCCGCCGCCTACCTCACCACATCCCTTGACGAGACGCTGCACAAAACCTTCCCGCAAAAAAACGCCCTTTTTGCTCCTCCTGATTCCACCTTTGAACCCACAAAACACCAAGCGAATGTGGACAACATCAACACGATTCCCGGTGAGGAGGTCTTCTATTTTGACTGCCGTATTCTGCCTGAGGTGCCGATAGAGGACTTTGAGGATGTTGTGCGCAAAGTGTGCGGCGACATTGAGAAGCGTTTCGCCGTAAAGGTGGAGTGGGACTACAGACAAAGACAGGTGGCTGCTCCCCCCACTTCCGAAGATGCCCCGATAGTCCTTATGCTGAAGGAGGCGATAAGGGAGGTTTACCAGGTTGAGGCAAAACCAATGGGGATAGGTGGCGGAACGGTAGCGGCGATACTGCGGGATGCGGGTATCCCCGCCGCGGTCTGGGCAAAACTGGAAGAAACAGCACATCAGCCCAATGAATTTTGCGTTATTGAAAACCTGCTTGGCGACGCGAAAGTGATGGCGTATTTGATGGGAGGACGGTGATGGCGTTGCGTGAGCATTCAGCAGGTTTTGTTGTCTTCCGCCGCAGAGACGGTCTCCTTGAGGTTCTGCTAATCCGCTCATCAGAATACTCCTACTGGGGATTTCCCAAAGGGCTTGTGGATGAGGGGGAAAGTGACGAGGAAGCGGCGCGACGCGAACTGGCTGAAGAGACAGGTCTCACCGACATTGAAGTTGTGGACGGTTTCAAGACTACCGACAAATACTTCTACCAAAGGGAGGGGAAGCGGATATTCAAGACGGTGACATTTTTCGCGGCGTTTGTGCGGAGTGGCGAGGTTCGCCTATCTTATGAGCATAGTGATTATATGTGGGTTGAGGCGCATAAGGCTTTGAGCCTGATAAAATATAAATCGTTGAAGGAAGTTCTGCGGCAGGCGCTGCGGTTTTTGGGGTATAAAGAAGGGGAGGAGAAGCAGGATGAAGGCGGAGGAGGCGCGGCAGAAGATTGAAGCGGTCGTTAAGGCGGTGGAAGGGGTGTTGTTCGGCAAGCCTGATGTGGTGCGTCTTGTTGTGGCGGCTCTTTTTGCCGGTGGGCATGTGATGATAGAGGATGTGCCCGGGGTTGGGAAGACGGTGTTGGCACGGGCTTTGGCAAAGGCGGTGGACGCCCATTTCCGCCGCATACAGTTTACTCCAGACCTCCTACCATCCGACATCATCGGTGTCTCGGTCTTCTCTCAAAAGGAGGACAGGTTTGTTTTTCGCCGTGGACCGATTTTCACCAACATCCTTCTGGCGGATGAGATAAACCGCACCACGCCCAGAACGCAGTCCGCCCTCCTTGAAGCGATGAATGTCGGTCAGGTTTCGGTTGATGGAAGAACATACAGCCTTGAGTGCCCCTTTATGGTGCTTGCCACCCAGAACCCATATGAGTTTGAGGGAACATACCCCCTGCCGGAGTCGCAACTTGACCGCTTTATGCTGCGCGTGGAGATAGGCTATCCTCCCAAACAGGATGAGGTGCGTGTTCTGGTGAGTCAGACGCACAGACATCCGCTTGACAACCTCACCCCTGTGGTAAGACGGGAGGATGTGGCACAGATACAGGAGGCGGTCAAGGATGTGCATATTGAGGAGGCGCTTCTTGACTACATAGTCGCGCTTGCGGAGCGCACTCGCCAGAGCCGCCTGCTTGAGGTGGGGGTGAGTCCGCGGGGATGTCTGATGTTGAGGCGTATAGCGCAGGCGTGGGCGCTGCTTGAGGGGCGCGATTATGTGGTGCCTGACGACATAAAGCGTCTGGCTGTGCCGACTCTGGCGCACAGGGTGATACTGCGCGGGGCGGCACGGCAGGATGCAAGACGCGCCTCCAAAGTAATCCGCGAAATCGTTGAGGGGACGCCCGTTCCGTTATGAGTGAGCCGCTTCTCTCCCAAGACATAGACCCAACGCCGATACGGCGCCTGCTGCGGGGGCTTTTCAGCAACCGCCGCGCCGCGTGGATACGACGCGCCACCACCTTCTCCATCGGTCTCGCCGCCTGCATCACCTGGAGCAAAATTTTGGCTTTTGTCTTCATCGCTGTCACTGTCCTTTTCGCCCTCGCACGCCTCTATCTTGCGATAACGGCAATGCGCATCTTCCGCCGTCTCTTCAGACCTAAACGCATCACCGTCACACCAGAAGGCTACCTCTTCGTTCTGGTGACGGTGGGCGTCGGTGCGGCGGCGATAAACACCGGATACGCCCTGCTCTATCTCGTCTTTGCGCTCTTGCTCTCACTCATCGTGACAAGCGGTGTCGTCTCGGAGTTGATGACACGCAAGTTGAGCGTAACCCGCAGCGCACCCCACGCTGTCTTCTGCGGCGAACGCTTTGAGGTAACCGTCTCCGTCAAAAACAAAAAACGCCTTTTCTGGACTCACGGCTTGCGCATAAGTGAGGCTGCCGTCAACTCCATCCTGAAAGTGGAGGAGGAAGGCTATATAGCGGCAGTCGCTCCCCGCAAAACCGCCACCGTTTCAGTAACCCTGTCCGCCCACAAAAGAGGAGTGCTCGTCCTGCGCGGCGTGCTTGTTGAGACCCTCTTCCCCTTCGCCTTCTTCAGAAAACGCCTCGCATATGAGGTTGCGGACACCGTCATTGTGTATCCTGCGATTTTGGATGTGGGTTTGCGCATTGAAGCAGGCGCGCGAATGCGGGCACTCCGCAAAGTCCCTCTCTACATCCGAGGAGAAGAAGACTTTCGCGGTCTGCATGAGTATCGCGATGGAGACAACCCACGGCGTATCCACTGGGCGCTTTCAGCCAAGCACCAGAAACTGCTGGTGAGGGAGATGGACACAAAGCGTGCCGACAAGTTGGTGGTGCTCTTTGAGCCGTTTCTGGCATCAGAACGGCACAGCGAGGAATTTGAGCACGCTGTGAGCCTTGCGGCATCGCTCCTCTTTGAAGCGCACAAAAAGGGTTACGAAACGGGACTTCTGACGCGCACCAAGCGGCGAGCGCTGACCCTCTTCGGCACAGGCAGACGCGTTATGCTACGCCAGTTGGAGGTGCTGGCGCGCGTGGAACCGCTTCCCCCAGGCGGCGACTGGCTCGCGCATCTCAACATCCGCCAAGCCGAGGGCGCCACACTTTATGTCGTCTCCGCACGCCCCTGCGCCTTCGCCCAGAAATGGCAGCGACACCTTACGAACCTTGCCGTCGTCAAAACCCTTTTTGGAACATCAAAAGATGACTCTTGAGAAACTCCACAACCGACTGACGCTCGCCACTATGTCTGTGGCGCTGCTCTGTCTTGGGGTGGCAAGCGGCGATATGTTTATTGTTGTGGCGGTGTTGTCAGCGGTAGCGCTGGGGGTTCTCTTTACGGAGAAGCCGCTTCTTTCGGCGTCTATGTCTGACTGGTTGGGATTTGGCTTGGGAGTTGGCGCAGCACTTGCCGCATACACATCTGGCGCGAGCCTCCTTGAGGTGGCGGCTTTCTTTTTGGTCTTCGTTCAGGCGGTTAAACTGCCGGCACGCAAGAGGGAGCGCGATTTCAGGCTCCTTTACGCCTTCAGTGTGCTGGATGTGGGTGTTGCCGCCGCTTTGACCTTTGACCTCTCCTTCGGCATTCTCTTTCTGGTGTTTGCCTTTTGCTCAATCTGGGCGTTGAGTGTTCACAGTATATGGCTTTCGGCGACAAAAGAGTCGCGACAGCAGCCTCTGGAAGGTTTGATGGGAGGGATGCTTTTCGCAGTGGTTCTGGCGCTCTCCTTAAGCAGCGTAGTTTTTGTGCTCTTTCCCCGCATCGGCGCGGGTTTTTTGAGCCGCGTTACAGGACCCACCTATGTGTCGGGAGTCTCAGATGTGATAGACCTAACCAACCTCGGTCCGATAATGCGTGACGACACAGAGGTCCTGCGCGTGCAGATTGAGGGACTGCCTTACCACAGAGCGTCAATGCTCTATCTGCGCGGGACAACACTGGTTCACTATGAGGATGGCGTTTGGCGCCGTGCAGACCCTACCACAGAGGAGGTGCTTCGGCAGATGGGCGCCACGCGTATAGGCGGGTTTCCCGTGTGGGGCGTGCGCAGTGAGGAGGATGCGCGCCGCCTCCAAAAGCGCTTCTGCTCAAGGTGGCGCACAAGAGTGAAAGTCAAAGTCTGGCTCAAGCCGTTGTTTGCCAAAGGGGTTGACGAACAGTTCCTCTTTGTGATGAGTGAGCCGATGTGGCTGCTGTTCCGCGGTCGTCTGCGACCGTCAAAACTTTACATCAGCCCGTCGGGTTCCATTATCTGGGGCGGACGGCAGCGCGATATCGTCTTCTACGAGGCGGAGTGTGCGCTCATCAGCCGTTCCCCCAACCTTACAAACTGCCGCTCCCCACGCTATTTCGGAGATGTTGATTATCTGCAACTGCCACCTGAGACTCCGGGATTCCCGTTGAGGCGGTTAAGGGAGTTGGCGGAGACGATATGCCTGCGAGCCGCAGCGAACACGCCTTATCAGATGGCGTGCGCCATTGAGGACTGGCTTTCCCGAAACCTCAAATACACCCTCAAACCCAGCCGCAGCGACCGCTTCACCGACCCCACCTGTGATTTCCTCTTCAATACCAAGAAAGGGCATTGCGAGTTGTTTGCATCGGCGATGGCGCTGATGCTGCGCAGTCTCGGCGTAGCCTGCCGTGTTGTGACCGGCTTCAGAGGAGGGGTCTACAATCCGGTCGGCGATTTCTATGTGGTGCGCCGTGAGAACGCCCACGCCTGGGTAGAGGTGCTGCTTGACGATGACACCGACCCGCGCAATTTCAATGCCGTCAGATGGGTCACTTTTGACCCTACCCCTCCATACCATCCGCCTGAACGCGGACTCTTTTCCTGGGTGGGCGACCTCATCTCATATCTCCGCCACCGCTGGCTCACCCATATCGTCCTTTACGGCAGAGGACAACAAAAAGCACTTCTTGAGATGCTGACGCGCACAGGAAGAAAGGCTGCCTGGAGTCTGCGCTCGTTCCTGAAGAGCATCTTTGATGTGCTGTCTGCGGTGCTGCAGATGCTGCTGCCGTTCCTTATTATGGGTGGTTGCGTCTTTGTGGCGGTGTTGCTACTGCGGCGGCGCAGACGACATAGGACGAAAGCCCCGCCCCAACCCGCGCTATGGTTCTACCGCCTGCTCCTCGCAGCAGCCCGAAAACGCGGGCTCAAACGGAAACCCTCCTACACGCCTTTTGAGTTGCAGCCACTCCTCGTTGCGGTGTTTGGGAGCAAGACAAAGCAGGAAATAGAGTTTCTGACACGGTGTTTCGTGGAGGCGCGTTATGGTGGGCGGTTATGCGGCACTGAAGGGCAACTTAAGTCAGCCCTCAAACGGGTTCTGCAAAGTAGGGCGGTGAGCAAAACTTCTTGACCATCTATGAGATTGGGCGTATCATTACATAGATTTGTAGGAAGGGGAATATGAGCGAAAGTCGTCTGATACGCGTTTTGCGTGAGCGGGGGTATTTGGACGAGAAAGGGCTTGAGAGAGCAAAGGAGTGGCGAAAGAGGCTGGGGGAGGATGTGCCTCTTTCGCAGATTCTTGTAAGGCTTGGGATTGTGCGTGAGGACGACCTGACAAAGGCGCTGGCAGAAGTTGAGGCGGTGCGGGTTGTTGAGAAGATAGAGGATGATGCGCTGGACTACGAGGCGATGATGATGCTTGATGACGATTTTTTACGCAAACATAACATAGTGCTGATAAGGGGGGAAATGGGTCGGGCGGAGTTGGCGCACTGGCGGGATGTGCCATTTGAAGTTCTTGAGCAGGTTCAGTTTCTCACAAACCGCGTCGTTGAGCCGGTGGTTGCACCAAGGCGTGAGGTGACAAGGGCTCTTGAGCGCTATCTGTCGCTGGGGGAGTTGGAGAAGCGTGAGCGGGCGCTGGCGGCAAAAAGGGTGGATACGAAGAGGAAACCACATGCGGTGGAGGCGCCGAAGCAATCCGCCCCTACCACAGACCCGAGTAAAAAGTCGCTTCTACTTGCTCTTGTAAAACTGCTGGTTCGTAAGGGTGTTTTAAGCGAGGAGGAAATAGCGGCGGCGTTGGGTGAAGCACTCCGCAGCAAGGGTATTATATCCGACAGCGATTTTACACCATCTGCAGGGGAGTAGACAAGATGAGTCCGCGCAAAAAGACAAAGCGACTTCCTGCTTCAAGAGAGGTGCTGCTTGAGGAGGTGACAAAGCGGGCGAAGAAGAGAGTCAAGGATGGTGGCGAGGAATTGGTGAAGGCGGTTTTTGAGGAGATGAAGAAGGCGTTGGCGTCGGGGCAGCGCGTGGTGGTGCCGGACTTTGTGAGTCTGGAGGTGGTGGAGGAGAAGGCGCGGATAGTGAGGGATAAGGGGGGGAGGCGGATGATAATGCCCGCGCGCCGACGCCTCCATATAGAGCCTTGCGGTTCTTTCCGCGAAGCGGTGGAGAAAGCAAAACTCGCATCCATCATCCTTGTGGTGCCGCGCAACGACCCGTTCGCGCGTGTTGTTGACTTCCACTTCAGCCGTGTTGGATGGCGCGTTCTTGTCTTCAATGATGTTGACGAGTGCCTCAAAATCCTGCGCGAAGGACATACCTATTTGTGCATCGTTGACTACTCACTTGAGGACGCGCCTCGCCTGCTGCGGGAGGTGAAATGCAATATTCAGACATCAATGATACCCTTTATAGTTCTGTTCCCGCGAGGTAAAGACCCTGAGCGGGCTTCCGAGTTGCGGGTCTGCGGAGATGAGCATATAGTTGAACCGTTTGAGGTGTATACACTGCTTGCGGTGGCGGAGGCGGAGTTGGCGCGGGTTTCAGAAGAGGAGGTCATCTTCCGTCAGCAGGTGTGTCTGCAGTTTCCGACAGAAGAGCGCCATATAGAAGAAGCGGCGCGTATCGTCACAGACTTGCTTGTGCAGTCGGGTATGGATAACGAGCGGCAGGTTGCCGTTAACGCGGCATTTCGCGAGGCAGTCCTTAACGCCGCCCAGCACGGCAACCGCTACGACCGTAACCGCCAAATCCGCGTTCTCTACCTCCTTGACAAGGAAAAGGTCGTGCTTGTCGTAACGGATGAGGGACCGGGCTTTGACTACCACTACTACATGAACCGCGGCGCGGCAAAGGACGCCGTCAGCGCAGCACGCGAGCGCTACGCTCAAGGACGCCTCGGAGGACTCGGCATTATGCTTATGCTGCGATGCACAGACAGACTTGAGTATAACGAGAAGGGTAACTCTGTTATGCTCTACAAATACTTAACCGATAAAGTGCCCGCTGAAGGGGAATCGTTTTCGTTCGCGCCTGCCTCCGGCACAGAATAGCGCTAACTGAAGAGGGCTTTCTCCACCAATTCGCAGAGTATGTGACCGATAAGGATGTGGCATTCCTGAACTCTTGCGGTGATGCTTGAGGGAACGGATATGACGACATCACAAGCGTTGAAAAGGACATTTGCGGGGTTTTTCCCGACGAGAGCGATGGTCTTTGCGCCGAATCTACGCGCTGTGGCAAGACCCTGCAGGACATTGGGAGACGCGCCGCTTGTTGATATGCCCACCACCACATCACCTGACCGCACCATACCTTCAAGTTGACGCGAAAAGACGCGCTCATAACCGTAATCGTTGGCAATAGCGGTGATTGTGGAAGTGTTGGTTGTGAGGGCAAAGGCGCGCAAAGCGGGACGGTTGAGTGTGAAGCGTCCCTGCAGTTCAGCAGCGATGTGTTGCGCGTCAGCGGCAGAACCACCGTTGCCGAACAGATACACCGCGCCACCGTCGCGAAGCGCCTCTATCATCAGTTGTGCCGCATCCTCTATCGCCGCCACATCGTCACGCAGCCCCTCCAACACGGAGATGTGTTCCTCAAGCAATGAGACTATTTTTTGGCGCAAATTTCCCTCCTTAAGACGCCGAAACAGACGCCACAACGCTGGCGCATCTCTTGCATAGTTTTGGGAACTGTGGATGGTTGCCCACATCAAGGCGCTGCCGCCAGCAGCGTTCACATTTGGGGTTCTTGCTCGGCAACGCCTCAAGGTAAAGCCCGTGTATCTCCCGCGCTGCGGAAAGCCCATCCCTGCTTTCAGCAAACTCCACACCGCTCACTATCAACAACTCACTCAGAAACTCCTCTCCGAAGGACGATAAAAACCGTGCCAGATGCTCTTCCTCCGCAAACAGCCTGACCTCTACCTCAAGATTTGAACCTATTTTCTGCTCTTTGCGCAACTCTTCTATCTGACGCTGCACCTCCTTACGCACCTTGAAGAAACGCTCGTATCGTTCAATCAATGCCGCATCCAGCAGTTCCTCATCAACATCAGGCATAAGAGCAAGATGAACCGATTCTTCCTTGTCGGTGATGTTGGCGTGGTCCCATACCTCTTCGCAGGTATGGACAAGTATTGGCGCAAAGACACGAACGAGGGCGTTGAGAATATGCCATAGCGCGGTCTGGGCGCTGCGGCGTCGGGGCGATGATGCCTCATCACAGTATAGAACATCTTTGAGCACATCAAAATAGAATGTTGACATATCGTTGACGCAGAACTGCAAAAGACGACGAAAGACGCGGTGGAATTGATATTCGGCAAACTCCGCATAAACGGCTTGCAGGAGGCTATGAAGGCGAGCGAGTGCCCAGCGGTCAAGTTCTCTTAAATCAGCAAAAGAGAGAGCGTCTTTTTGAGGCTCAAAGTCGTAAAGGTTTGCCAGAAGGAAGCGGAAAGTGTTGCGGATTTTTCGGTAATCGTCCACTGCCGATTCAATGGTGTTGAGGCTGGTGGGGATTTCGTCTTTGTAATCAATGGATGAAATCCAGAGGCGCACAATGTCGGCGCCGAAATGCTGCAGCACCTCGTCCACCGATATGAAGTTGCCGAGCGATTTTGACATTTTGCGTCCCTGCTCGTCCACGACAAAGCCGTGTGTGAGGACGCAGCGATAGGGTGCGCGTCCAAAAGCCGCCACGCAGGTTATAAGACTGGTCTGGAACCAGCCGCGATGCTGGTCAGTCCCCTCAAGATATATGTCGGCGGGGAACAGAGGAGGTTCTCTACGCATAAGAACAGGGCAATAGGATGAGCCTGACTCAAACCAGACATCTACGATGTCATTTTCTTTGCAGAATTTCTGTGAGCCGCATTTTGGGCAGCGCAAGCCGGGTGGCAGGAAGGTTTCAAGGGGTTGTGTGAACCACGCGCCTGCACCGTATTCGGCGAAGATGTCGCGGGCGCGTCGCACAACCTCCGGCTCCAAAAGCGCTGTTCCGCACTCTTCGCAGTAAACAGCAGGTATAGGCACCCCCCAGAAGCGCTGGCGGCTTATACACCAGTCGGGACGCTCCCTCACCATACTCGTTATCCGTATTCTACCCCAGGCGGGAATCCATTTGACCTGTTTTATCTGCTCAAGTAGGCGGCGACGCAGGTCGTGGTGGTCAACATTTATGAACCACTGCTTTGTGGCGCGGAAGATGAGCGGTCCTTTGCAGCGCCAGCAATGGGGATAGGAGTGGGTAATGGTTGTGGCGGCGAACAGGGCGCCTATCTCGCGCAAATCCTCTATAATCTTTTTGTCGGCATCAAACACCCGCATCCCCGCGTATCGCTTTACCTCATCTGTAAAGCGCCCCTGACCATCCACAGGGCTTATTATGGGAAGTCCATACACACGCCCTATGTCGTAGTCCTCTTTGCCGTGCCCAGGCGCGATGTGGACTGTTCCTGTGCCCTGCTCAAGTGTTACGAAATCCGCAAGAATCAACCTTCCCTTATGCTCCATAAAGGGATGCTCATAAATTAAGCCTTCCAACTCCTCGCCACGCTTTTTGGCGAGAATCTTCCATTTTTCAACCCCTGCGTCCTTCATCACACGCTCTATCGTTTCTGTCGCCATCACAAGAATCTCATCCCCCACCTGCACCGCCGCGTATTCGTATCCCGCGCCTAATGCGACTGCCACATTTGCCGGCAGCGTCCACGGCGTTGTCGTCCATATCAGAACATAAACAGGGGTGTTTAAGTTCAGCCCGAAGGCGTGCGCAAAATCCTCCTCCCCCTTGAACTTCACATAGATGCTTGGACCGCCTATGGTTTTATACTCAAGTTCTGCCTCCGCGAGCGCCGTTTCGCAGTCAGGACACCAGTGGATGGCACGCAGTTCCCGATACACATATCCCTGCTCAACAATTTTCAGTAGCACATCCATAATGCCTGCTTCAAAATCGGGCGACATCGTCAAATAGGGATGCTTCCAGTCGGCGAGCACCCCAAACCGCTTAAACTGTTTCCTTTGATAGTCCACATACTTGCTGGCATACTCCTTGCAAAGTTGGCGTATCTCTGCGGGACTTTTTTTGCGGAACTCTTTGCCCAGTTTGCGCATCACCTGATGTTCTATCGGCAGACCGTGACAGTCCCATCCCGGCACAAATGGGCAGTCCTTGCCACGCATTGTCTGGTAGCGAACAACGATGTCTTTGAGGACTTTGTTCATAACGGTGCCGATATGCAGGTCTCCTGTGGCGTATGGTGGACCGTCGTGCAGGATAAAGCGTGGTGCGCCTTTGCGTGCGGTGCGCACTCTCTCATAAAGTCGCATCTCCTCCCACCTTTTCTGTATCTGCGGCTCCTTCTGCAGCAGTCCTGCACGCATTGGGAACTTCGTTTTGGGCAGATTGAGGGTCTTCTTATAGTCCATTGTTTATGCCTCCTTACCTGCGGCGAGTTCCTCAACAACGCGACGCATCAGTTTTGACAACCTTGGTTGCGCGGTGTTCGCCACCGCCACTATCTCTTCAAGCGTCACAGGTTTCAGCGCATCAGGCAGACACATATCGGTTATTATGCTGAAGGCACCCACCTTGAAGCCGGCGTGCACAGCCGCTATCACCTCCATAACCGTGGACATCCCAACCACATCGGCTCCTATTGCGCGCAGAAACCTATACTCCGCCCGCGTCTCAAGGTTCGGTCCCAGAAGCCCCACATACACGCCTGTATGATGCGGTATCGCCTCCTCAAGGCAGATGCGTTTGGCAACTTTTACAATGCGTTTTGAGTATGGTTCTGACATATCGGGAAAGCGTGGTCCTAGGCGCTCGTCGTTGGGTCCCACAAGTGGATTTTGTCCTGTCAGGTTGATATGGTCTTCTATTATCATAATGTCTGCCTTCTCAAATTGTGGGTTAAGACCGCCGGCGGCGTTGCTTATCAGCAGAGTGTCTGCTCCTAACGCCCGCATCACGCGCACAGGAAATGTCACCTCCTCTGGACTGTATCCCTCATAAAGGTGGAAGCGCCCACTCATCATTACGACAGGTTGCTTTGAGAGGTAACCCAAAACCAGGCGTCCGCTGTGGCTCTCCACTGTTGAGCGCACAAAATGGGGTATCGTCTCGTATGGAACCTTGACGGCGTCCTCCACCTCTTCCTCAAGCGCACCAAGTCCTGTGCCGAGGATTATTGCAAAACGGGGTTTGAAGTCTGAAGCCACATCCTGTCTCACACGCCTTACCGCTTCCTCCACCATTTCAAAAAGACCCATCGCTTTGCCTCCAAGAGATGATTGTGGTGAGGCATTTTACAGTGTTGTTTTTTGGGGTCAAGCAAAAGACGCAGCCCGCTATGACAGCAGCGCCACAAGGATTATAAAAAGCACTACACACCAGATGACGAAAGCGAAGTAGAAGAGGTTGCGCTTTCTTCTGGCGCGTTCCCAGCGGAGGACAGAGTCACGGCGTTCCTTCTGCTGCGGTGTTAGAAACTCATCGGGAATTGTCTCATATCGTCTTGCCGCCAGTGAGAGCCATCCCCGCGCATAATAGTCCTCTGCGTCCGCTATGCGCTCAAGGAATATTCTGCTTCGGCGCATTTCAAGCAACGCCTTTGTCAGATTCCCGCCTATATGGGGGTAGAGGGTGGCGGCTTCCCCCCTCCGCAGCGCCCGCGTGTAATCGTCCAAATCCAGTCCCGCACCACGCACCTTTTCCAGCGCCTCCGTTATCCCCTTTACATCCCACTCCTTTCTCGCCTTTTCCCAAGTCTTTACCGCGTCCCACAGGTCAGCCACCTGCTTGACCATCCCTATCTGGTGTGCCACATCCTCTTCCAGACGCTTCAAGCCTTGTGGGCGCGCCTCGCTCAACTCGGCTGTGATTTTGTCTTTTCCCATACCCTCTTTTGCGTCCATTTCCTCAAGTGCTTTCTGCGCCTTTTCCCTGAACTCTTCAAATTGTCTGCCTTCCTCAACACACTCCTTTATCGGCGCCGCCATATCATCAAACCCCAACTCCTCAATTCTCCGAGCGCATTCCGCCAGTTTCTCCCAGTCGCGTTCTGCGAGGAAAGTGGCTGCTTGTCCGCGCAGTCCTTCCGCCTCAATACGCCGTTTAAGACGCCCCACCTCCTCCTTCACCTCGGATGCAGGGCGCACCTCCGCCGCCTCCTCCATCAATCTTAAAGCCTCCTCAAGGTCGCCTCGTTCTTCCGCTTCCTTAGCCTTCTGGCGTAAACTGTGATAGCGGTCCTGCATCCTCTTTATGTCACGGATTCGTTCCTCCGTCCTTTCGGAAGGGGAGACCCTTTGCAACCGCTGCAGGAACCAGACGGCTTTGGCAAACTCGCCTTCCCTTAATGCGGTTTCTGCCTCCTCCTGCAGTTCCGCCACATCCAGCGCCGCCGACATTCCCTCTTCTTTGACCGCCTTCATAAACTTTGCGCGCTCCTTCAACGCCGCCACCACAGGTTCTGTCAAAGCACTTCTGTCCTGCTCACCACCACCTACTGCTTCCTCAAGCGCCTTCAAAAACTGTTCTGCGCTTTCGGGACGCTCTTCTGGGGTTTTGGCGAGCCCCTTAAGCAGCGCGGCGTTGAGCGCCTCCGCCCCCTCAGGTGAGATTTGCGGTCCCAACTCCTCATATGGTATCGGTTCAGGCTGGCGGCTCAACACCTGTGCCTCTATCGCGCCCTGCCAGAATGGTGGATGTCCGCACAGGCACTCGTATATCGTTGCGGCAAGGCTGTAAATATCGGCGCGCACATCAATCGCCTCCCCCATCAGGTGCTCTGGCGCCATATACGCGGGGGTGCCGGCAATCACCGACTGGCTGATGCGTGTCATCGTTTCGCGCAGCCGCCGCGCCACACCAAAATCGGTCACCTTCACAACGCCATCCCGCCTCACAAGAATGTTCTTGGGCTTTATATCACGGTGAATCAGGCGCTTGCTGTGGGCATAGTCAATGGCGGCTGCTACCTGACGCCCAATGAGCAGCGTCTCCCTCACACCCAGTTTGCCGCCCGCTTCCCGTAGCACGCGCGATAGGTCTGCGCCGTCCACATACTCCATCACTATAAAGGCGACATCACGGGTTCTGTCCACCTCAAAATTGTAGACGGCGGCTATGTTCTCGTGATGCAACTGCCGTGCAAGCAGCACCTCCTTCTTCAATTGCTCAACGCTTGCGGGGTCGCTGGCGACCTCTGGTGGCAGTGTTTTGACCGCCACAGTCTCGCCAAGTTGCATATCGCGGGCAAGATAAACCGCTCCGAATCCACCGCGTCCAAGAAGCGCTATGATGCTGTAGCGCTCACCAAGCATAAGCACTCGCCGCTTCTGGGTTATTAGGGTGTGTTCAGACAGTCTTCCGCAGGCGGGACAGGCTACCGCATCTTCTGGAATCTCCGCGCCGCAACTCTCGCACTGCAATAACGCATCTCCCAACACGCCCGCATTTTACCCATCACCCACTCCCCGCTCAAGCAGAAGCAACAGGAAGCAGCGGCTCTGCTGGCACCTTCTCTATTGCGTCAAACTTGCACACATCAAAGCAAGTCCCGCAAAGGATGCACGCTTGCTCATCTATCCTGTGCGGTTTTTTGCGCTCCCCGCTTATGGCATTGACGGGACAGCGTCCCGCGCAGACCCCGCATCCCTTGCATTTGTCTTGGTCAATGCGATACGCAAAAAGCCCCTTAAACAGTTCCTTCACATCTTCAAGCGTTATAAGTTCCTGTGCGTGTTGGGGATTTTCAGCACGGGTTGTCAATTTATCGCGTGTGGCGATTTTGATGTAGGGGACAAGACGCAGAAGCCGTTCCAGGCGCTCTCTGACAGCGTCAGGTGCCACTCCCTCACCCTGCCCCAACGGTCCGAGGCGCTCCACTGTGGTTATGAACTCATCCACCACCCGCGCAAAAAGCAGCCCGTCACCTGATGTCATAAACTCAATGCGCACCCGCTGCGGCGAAAGTCCCAGATACTCAAATATGCGTTTGGCAAGTGTGACGGTGTTTAAGGCAACATAATTGCCGTGGGTTAGGTAGTTGCATTCACCGAGTCTGCATCCGCCGACGAAGACGCCGTCAGCCCCGTTCGCAAAAGCCTTGAAGATAAACGACAAATCCACACGCCCCGAACACATCACCCGCACAAGGCGGATTTCTGTGCGATACTGCAGGCGGGAGACCCCCGCCGTGTTCGCCGCTCCATACCCTCACCAATGGCATACAAAACCGACAATCTTCGGTCTGAAACTCATCTTTCCGCTCCTAACCCGCTCAAAGCCTGCTCAAAATCGGCAAACGCTGTCTCAATCTGCACATTCATCTGTTCATCCGTAAAGTGCTTAAGCGTAATTGCTCCGGTTGGGCAGACCGTGTTGCAGAGTCCGTCGCCTTTGCAGAGGATTGGGTTGACGGTTGCCTTTTTGCCTTTCTTTGTTTTACGCAGGGATATGGCGTTGTATGCGCAGACGGCAACACAGGCGCCGCAGCCGATGCAACGCTGCTCCTCCACGGTGCAAACTGCACCCGATACCTTTATCTTCTCCTGTGCCAGAAGCGCCAAAACTCTGCCCGCCGCTCCAGTAGCCTGTGCCACAACTTCAGGAATGTGCTTGGGATAGTGAGCCATCCCGCAGACGAAGATGCCGTCTGTGCCCAACTCCACTGGACGCAGTTTAAGGTGCGCTTCTTTGAAGAAGCCGTCGGTGTCTTGTGCGACTTTGAAGATTTGCGCAAGATGGGCGGCGTCGGGATGCGGCTCCACCGCCGCCGACAGCACCACCACATCCGCTTCCAATTCAAGCCGCCGCTTCAAAACAGTATCCGCCACCGACACCAACAATCTCTCCTGCCGTGATTCAACCGCCGGCGGGTCGTCTGGGTCGTAACGGATGAAGTATATGCCCGCGTCAGAAGCAGCACGGTAATGCTCCTCATACAGCCCATATGTGCGGATGTCGCGGAAGAGGATGTAAACATCCGCGTCGGGGTTGAGTCGCTTTAGTTCCAACGCGTTCTTTATCGCGGTGGTGCAGCAGACGCGCGAGCAGTAAGGGCGTTTTTCGTTACGGGAGCCAACACACTGTATCATCACAACGCTTTTGGCGTTTTTTACCCTTTCATCGCCGCCCGCAAGACGCTGCTCAAATTCAAGTTGCGTCATAACATGTTCGTTTGTGCCATACAGAAACTCCTCAGGCTTTGACTCCCGTGCTCCCGTTGCCAGCACCACAGCGCCGTGTTCTATCTCAAACTCTCCTTTTGGCGTCTTGACCTTTGTCTTGAAGTTCCCAACATAGCCTGTTGAGTCGTCTATCGTGGCAGATGTATGAACGCGAATTAGGGGATGGCTGTGGACATTGGCGATGAGGTCATCCACGAATTTCTGAACATCAAGTCCGTCAAGCGTTTTGCGGAACGAGCGGGCAACACCGCCCAGTTGCGGCTCCTTCTCCACGATATGCACCGGAATCTTCTGGTCGGCAAGGGTTAAGGCGCAGACCATCCCCGCTATGCCGCCGCCCACAACCAGCACATCCTTCTTAAGCGGCAACTCAATCTCCTGAAGGGGCTCAAGGAGATGTGCCCGCGCAACCGCCATCCTTATCAGGTCCTTTGCTTTCTCCGTTGCCCGCTCCGGCTCCCTTATGTGAACCCACGAGTTGTGTTCACGGATGTTCGCCATCTCAAGATAATAGGGGTTGAGTCCCGCCTCCTGTAATGTGTCTCGGAAGAGGGGTTCGTGCGTTAGGGGGCTGCAGGCGGCAACCACAACGCGGTTGAGGCGCTTCTCTTTTATGACTTGTGCAATTTCCTGAACGGAGTTTGTGGCGCAGGAGAAGAGTTGTTCTTGGGCGTGAACAACACCTGGCAGCGATTTGGCGAACTCAACGCACGATGGGACATCAACGACGCGTCCGATATTTGCGCCGCAGTGGCAGACGAAAACACCGATTCGCGGCTCCTCACCTCTATGGTCCTCTTCTGGAGGATACTTTCTGGGTTTTGCGAGTCTTGCGCGGCGATGTTGTAGAGTGGAGCCAGCCAGAGCCGCCGCGCCGCTTGCGCCGAAGACCGATTCCGGTATATCGCTTGGTCCCGCAAAGGCACCGCAGACAAACACGCCTCTGCGACTCGTCTGAAGCGGACATCTCTCATCCACCGCGCAAAAATGGTGCTCTGTTAAGTCAATGCCGAAAACCCGTGCTATCTCCTCAGCCTTTTTGGTTGCCTCAAGTCCGACGCTCAAGACCACAAGGTCAAACTCCTCCTCAACAACACCGTCTTCTCCTCTGTAGCGCAGAATCACATTTTTGTTTTGGGGATTCTCTCCGACAACGGCGACATACGACCTGATAAAGCGCACATCTGGCAGCGCCTTTGTGCGTTCAAAGAAGCGCTCACAGTCCTTGGCGTATGTGCGGATGTCGTTGTGGAAAACGGCGCATTTCGCATCAGGGGAGTGAAGTTTTGTGAGGATTATCTGTTTTAAGGCGTATGAGCAGCAGACGGCGGAGCAGTAGGGGTTGTCGCCTTGGGTGGTTCTTCGGGAACCGACACAGGAAAGCCAAGCGATGCGGTGGGGATGTGCGCCATCAGAAGGGCGGCGAATTTCCCCTCCTGATGGACCTGTGGAGGAAAGCAGCCGCTCATATTCAAGACTGGTTACGACATTGGCGCAACGCTTGTAGCCGTAGATGCCTCTTTGCGGCAGGTGGGGAGCAAAACCGATGGCGAGGATTACAGCACCGACATTGAGTGTTTGTTTGCGTGGAATCTGGGCAAAATCTATGGCGTTGTTCTCACAGACATGTTCACAAATACGGCATTTGCTCTCCTTAAAATAAAGACAATGCTCCTCATCAATGTAGGTTATCAGCGGAATCGCCTGAGAGAAGTAGATGTGGATGGCTTTGCTGTTGGCAAGTTGAAGATTGAAGGAGTCGGGTGCAGGAACAGGGCAGGACTCAACACAAACCGAACAACCGCGGCACCGTTCCTCTATTATGTAGCGGGGTTTTCTTAAAAGGGTGACCTTGAAATTGCCCGCCTCGCCTTCAACACCGACAACTTCGGTGTATGTCAGAACCTCAATGTTTGGATGGCGGTCGACCTCGACCAGTTTTGGGGAGAGTATTCATATAGAGCAGTCGTTGGTGGGAAAGGTTTTATCAAGTTGCGCCATATGACCGCCGATGGCGGGAGCGCTTTCCACAAGGTAGACTTTGAATCCTGCAGCCGCGAGGTCAAGCGATGCCTGCACACCGCTTATCCCACCGCCGACAACCAGCACATCGCCGAAGTCGCTTTGCGCCATCCAGCGCCGAAGATTCTCAACCAACTCCTTATCCATCCCCTGCTCCTTCAATCCGTTCAGGATGGGTATAAATGCAGAGGCGTCTTGTTATCGCCCTTCCGACTAATGTCAAACCCGCCTCCTCCGCCAGGTTGAGCGCTTTGTCGGTGGGTATCCGCCGCGTTACAGTAATTCCCACACCCAAGCGCACCGCCCAGACCACCATCTCCGATGACACCCTACCTGTCGCAAGCAGCAACTTGTCAGCCGTCTTTATTCCCTGCAGGAGAGCAACTCCTGCCGTTTTTGCCAACGCACTGTGGCGGCTTATGTCCTCACAAACAACCACAATCTTATCTGGTGTTGCCAGTGCGCAACAATGCACCCCGCCACTTGCCCTATAGAGCACAGCCCGCCGCCGAAACGCCTTCATCAAACCGCTGACCTGCTCGCAGGTCACCTTCAGTTCTGCACTCACCTTACCCAAACTCTGCTGCGCCAACTTCATAGAGCCGCAGTCCGATGTCAGCACCCTGCCCTGCTCTGCCACTTCAATCCCTTTCCGCAGACGCACTTCCGCCATCACATCCTCATCGCAGACTCTCATTAACTCCACATCCTCAACACCAGATATGACGCCTTCAAGGAAGAGGAAGCCGAGCACAAGCGCGCGCAGGTTGTGAGGCGTGCAAACAACCCGCATCAGCGGCACAGCGTTAACATTTATCGTCAGTTGAACCTCCCTTGGAAGGCAAACCTTAGCGGCAGCAGCCTTCCCTTCCCTCAAACAGAGGCAGTCCACCTCCGCTGCCCCTTTCTCAAGCAGACTCTTCTTTCCACTGTCAGTTTCCACTGTCTGTGACCTCATCAAGGACTTCTGTGATGTCTTTTATCTGCAAGCGCTCTTCGGCGTTGAGGGTGAGCCTGCTGTCCTCAAAATTGGTGATGCAATATGGGCAGGCGGTGACGAGGATATCAGCGCCCAACTGCAGCGCCTCGCGCACCCTTATGTCGGAGAACCTCTCCTCTTTGGGGGTTTCTGCCCAGATTCTGCCGCCGCCGCCACCGCAACATAAACTTGCCTCGCGGCTCTCCTCAAATTCCAGCAACTCAATTTCAGGGATACGGGCGAGCAGCCGCCGCGGCTCCTCATACACCCCGTTATGCCGCCCCAAATAGCACGGGTCGTGCCACACAACTCGCTTACCCAACGGCTTTGTTATCCGCAGCCTCCCCTCCTCAATCAGCCGCCCAAGCAGCATCACAATATGCATCACTTCAAAGTTGACCATAAACTGCGGATATTCGTTTCTGAAGGTGTGATAGCAATGAGGGGAGGAGACGACAATCTTCTTAACGCCTGCGTCAATGAAGGTCTTTATGTTCTCCTTCGCAAGAAGTGTGAACAGGTCGGAGAATCCCGCCTTTCTTATCGCCTCGCCACAACAGTTCTCACGCTCGCCAAGGATGCCGAAGTCAACCCCTGCTTTGTTGAGCAGTGAAACTGTGGCGGCGGCGACACGCCTCAGGCGCACATCGTAGCAGAGATAGCAGCCAGGGAAATAAAGAAACTCCGTTTCCTCGTTGAACTCTGGAACTGAGAGATTGTTTGCCCAGGCGGCTCTTTTTGCCCGCTCCTCATTGAAGGGGTTACCTTCGGCGGTGAGACTGGCACGAACAGTGCGCAGCGGTGCAACGCTTGATGGAAATATATCATACTCAACCGCAATCTTCCGCACCGATGATATGAACTCAATCTGGTCAACGCCGCGGGGGCATTCCTTAAAGCAGCGACCGCAGGTTGTGCAACGCCACAATTGCTCGCTTTCTATCTCTGTCAGTCCGAACGCCGCCTCCCGCAGCAACCCCCTTATGCTGAATTGTGTCACCTTATTCCACGGACACAGAGAATCGCAGAGTCCACACTGGAAGCAGAGGCGGAACTGGTCGCCGCCGCTTTCCTTCACCAGTGCGATGATTTCCTTATCAGGAGTCACGGTCTGCATCAGTTCGCCTCCTCCGTTATAAGCCGCCGTGCCAGCGCCTCCGCCACCTTCTCAATGCCGAAGCGCTCCACCAATGCGTCAATCCCCAATTCCAACTCATCAAGCGCAGGTTCTTCCTCCGCCACCTCTTCCTCACGCTCCTCATATGTGAGCGCGTCGTTTAAGCACCACTGAACGCACATAGGCTCCTCAAGAGGCGGGTCGCTTTCGCAACCATCACATTTCAAGGGAAGTTTTGTGTCGGGGTCCTTGAAGAGGTCGCGAGATGGGCAGGCAGCACGGCAGAACATACACTCATCACATTCTGTGCCGTTCAAGATATAAACGCTGCGCGTCATACATTCTGCAGGCGTGAACTCCCCACCATACACAGGGATATAGAGGTTCCTGAAGGGGTCGCTTATGATTCTGATACGCGATTTTGCTGGGTTTGTGCTGGAGTAGCGCGGTTCTGCGTGGAAAGCCGAGCATATCGCCTCGCACGCCCTGCACCCGTTGCATTTCTCAGCGTCTATCTTTATGACCTTAATCACCTTTTTCATCGCTCTCCTCCCAATCGTCGTTTTGCTGACGCTTTAAGATGCCGCGTTTTATGAAGTCCTCCGCTACGAAGTCAAGTTGGAGTTTGCGGAGGGTTTTTTCGGTGGGGATGCCGTCGCGGTTCCAGCCGCGATAGCGGTAGTAGGCGTCGTGCAGTTTACGCTCAAAATCGGGATATCGCTTTCGCCAGTGGTCTTCAGGCGGTTTTTCGTCCTTTCTGCGCAGTCCGCGACGGATGTTGACGGCGCGAACAAGGTTGCGGTTGCGCGTCGCCGTCTCCCACAACCCTTCCTCGTCTATGTCCTGCCCCGTCGCCGCCGATATTATCAGCGGAAGGTTGTGAATGTGATACGGCGGCTTCAGCGGAAATGATGACAACCCCGCGCATATTCCTGTTGAATCATCTATATAGTGCATCGTCTCCTGCCACTCCACCAATTCGCATATCAAGTCAATAGGCGGCCAGAACGGAAACTCCGTGCCGGGGTCGCCCCACTCAAGAACAAAGCGCTTGAAACGCTCCTCTTTGCCTGTGGGAACCTGTATCCAGTCCTTGACGAACTCCTCGCGTAGTTTTTTGTCCATAAAAGGCGCCTGAGGGATTTGTCCCTCAATTTGGGTGATGTTCGCCTTCTCGCCTGTTGACCACATCAGATAGTAAATCGGATTAAGACGCCCCAACTTTATCGGGATTTGTTCGTGTTTTTTTATGGTGTTGTGGTCAAACTTTTCGGCGCCTTTGCCGATACGCCGCGCCGCCCAGTAAACCCCATCCGCCAAAACATCACCTATCCCCTCGCGCCTCACTATCCGCTCAAGCAGCCAGAAAAACCGCTCCTCGTTGTTCTTCGGAAAACCAGGCATGTCCTCATCCGTCAGGATTCCCGCCTCATACAACTCTATCGCGAACGCCATTACCTGCGGACAGGAGTAGCCGTCAACCCCGTATTCCTGCGCACGACCCGCTATCTTGAAACCAAACTCAAGGTCGTCAGCCATCGCTCCCATCACATAGGTCAGTTTAGAGTAGCATTTCATCATATATTTTGAGATGTTCTGGGCAGGATATCTGATAATGGCGCCGCATTTCATCGGACAGTTGTAACAACTTATCAGACGCTCAACCGCCGACTCTTGTATCTTGCGCCATCTCTCGGCTATCTCATCCGTCCAAAAATCCTTGCGTCTGTGACGCGCGTTGCCCCAAGCAAAACTCGTCGTGTGCCACTTCTCATCGTGTATAGCCATCTCCTGCGGTGAACCGATACCCGCCAGAATCGGCGGCACCCCTTTAATCGGGTTGTTGCGGCGAAAATCAATGTATTTTAAGACATCGTTGCAGAGTTCAATGAAGCGGTCAGGACGGGCGATGTGGATATTCTTTGTGCCGCGCACAACCACCGCCTTCAAGTTCTTGGCACCCATAACAGCGCCAATACCGCCACGGCTCGCACTTGACCGCCCATGCTCAATTGACGCAAAATATACCCTGTTCTCACCCGCAAGACCTATCGCCAACACCTGCGCACGCGGCTCCCCCAACTCCTGCCTTATCAACTCCGCCGTCTCAAGCGCACCTTTACCCGATAAATGGCGCGCATCCCGTATCTCCACCTTGTCGTTGTGTATCCACAAATACACAAGATGCGGCGCTTTGCCGCGCACCACCACCTTGTCGTATCCCGCAAACTTCAACTCCGGCGCAAAAAAGCCGCCCATCATTGAAAAAGCCATAAAAAGTGTCTGCGGCGAAAGCGTCGTCACTATCGTTCGGTTGGCGCCAGGCGCAGGCGTCCCGCACAAAAGCCCAGCCGAAATTATCAGCAGATTCTCCTCTGAAAACGGCTCCGTCTCGGGTGGAACGCGCTCCCACATTATAAGCGCGTTCGTTCCTAACCCACCAAGGTGTCGCTCCGCCCACCACGCCGGCGTCTCCACCTTCTCTATGTTCCCAGTCGTCAAGTCCACCTCAAGGTTGAATCCCGTCTCGGCAAACCTCATATCAGCCCCCCTTATATCCCTTGATGAAAAGCAGATAAAGACTATCGGCTAACTGATGTGGCTCGTTTTTGTCCGCATCAAACCACATAACAATCCAGTTCAGCATCCCAAAAAGAAACAGTGTGGCAAGGTTCGGCTCCACCACCCCACCAATGCGCCTCACAATGCCACGCGTCAGTTCAAAATACCGCTGACGACGCACAAGCACCTTCTTGTAATACTCCCCGCTTAAAGAATGCAACTCCGTCACACAAACCCTCAACTCAGGCAGATGCTCCACCAAATAGCCGACATGCATATGAACCATCTCCTTGAGATGCTGCTGCGGCGATGCGTCCCTCTCCAGTATCGTTTCCAGCCTCTCAACAAGTCGCCCAAATGTGTGATACTGAATCAGAAAGAGCAACTCCTCCTTTGATGCGACATAATAGTATATATTTGAAAGGCTGAATCCTGCGGACTTTGCGACCTGCCGTATGGAGGTTTTCTCATATCCGTTTTCGGCGAAAGCACGCGCCGCGCAACCCAACAAATGCACCAATTTCGCATCAAACCGCGCCGTCTTGCCAACCGCAAGCCTCTCGTAGATTCCTTTATGCGAGGATTGCACAGGTTTTCCCTTTCCCTAAACGAACGCTCGTTCCAATTATTGCACAAAGCACCCGACACCGCAAACAAAAACCTGCTCCTTGCGCAAA
Source organism: uncultured Planctomycetota bacterium (assembly GCA_964584815.1). GTDB lineage: Bacteria > Planctomycetota > SKW154 > SKW154 > SKW154 > CAZPBO01. The sequence goes on along the minus strand of CAZPBO010000001.1, from coordinate 65,273 downwards.
ATAGAGCGCTTGGTTACAATGACCTTCCATACTGTCAGGAGGCAGGAAATGAGTAAGGAGATGATGACTCTGATGTCTGCTGTTCTGACAGGGTTTTTCTTCTTCGTTCTGGCTAACGGGGTATCAGATGAGGTGGAAGAACACCTAAAGCGTTTGGCGTCCAGTGACTGGAAGGAACGGGAAGATGCTCAGAAGGCGCTGCTTGCGCTGCTGAAAAAGGAGAGACAGAGGGTGGGCGACCGTCTTTGGGAAGAACTGAAGAAGACAAAGGACGCGGAGGTTCGTGACAGGCTGAAGGCGATACTGGATGGGGTGAAGTTTGTGCCGTCTGATGTGCGGAGGCGACTTTTGCCGTTGTTTGAGCGTCTTAAGGATGAGAATTTTGAGGCGGTTCAAATAGCGGCGGCGAAGATTTACAAACTCTACAAAAGTGGAGGAGAGGTGGCGAAGTTTGTTCCTCGTTTTGCCGAGCGGTTCTTTAAAAACGCGCCACAACCTGACTTCAAATTGAGTTTGCATCTTAAAAACAGAGTGCTGCAGATGATAAGTCCACCTATTGAAGGCACTTTAACTATTGAGAACACATCAAAGAAAGGTGGCTGGATTCCTCTATCTTGGGGACT
>CAZPBO010000001.1:49871-64550 GCA_964584815.1 uncultured Planctomycetota bacterium | reverse complement strand
TGTTTCGTTGCTGCCTCCCAAAACCGGCATCCTTCCGAACAACAGTTCTGTGCGATTTAAGGTGAGCCGTGAAGTGTTGGTGAAAGGGCAAATCCAGGTTGACCTCAAAATCTTCTTTGGGAACGCTGATGAATGGAAGGGGTTTAAGAAGGCGCATAGGATGTTTGCCGCCGTTGTGGGGCAGAAGCCGCCCACCATTTTCCGCGAAATAAAAAAATCTCAAATAAAGATAGAAGACAAAAAGCAGACTATCTCTTTTAGGGGGGCGCTTCAGGCTCCGAAGAAAGCAGGGAAATATCACATCTATTTTCTGCTTGTGAAGACTGCGAAAGGAGGCGCTGACTTTTACACCTGTATGACATATCCTGTGTTGGTAGAAGTGAAAAGGCACAAGAAGTGATAAGGAGAAGCGTCTACAACACACCACACCTTAGGTGTGGGATGTTATTCTTCCTCGCGCATGAGGGCAACCTTTTTAAGCAACTCGGCTGCTTTATGCGCCCATTTCGTTGCTGGGTAGCGTTTCATAACATCTTTAAGAAGGCGCTCTGCTTTGTCATAAAGTCCGTTGCTCATATAGGTTTTTGCGAGGGAGAGTCTTCCGCGGGCATATGATGCCGCCTCTGCCTCCTTTATCGCCTTCATCGCTTTCTCGTCCTTGCGCAACTGGGCGAGCAGTTTCTGCGCTTCTTCTGTGGTCTTTTTATCACCCGATTTTGCAAGGCGTTCAAGCAACTTGTGCGCTTTGTAGAACTGCTTCTTGGCAAGGTAGTTCTTTGCGCGCTCCAAATCAGCAGCAACAGCAGAAGACGCTCCTTCCTTCGCCTTAACTTTCCTCTTTTTGTCTTTCTGCTTTGTAAGAGATTTGATGAAGAGGTTGAAGTCCTTAAACTGGCTGCCGATTTTCATAACGCCTTTCAGGGATGTGCGTTCAACAGCGCTGCGGGGAACAGGACTGTGCTTTGGAAACTTATACTTTGTGCGTAGATAATGGCGCCACTTCGGCTCGTAGTCAGCAGCCTTTTTGCGCACCACATCCATCGCTTCGGAAACGCTGACGAGTCCGTCTTTGTTTTTGTCGTTTTTGGGATTGGCTTTTGCAAGGATGAAATTGACACAGTTGGCGAACTTTTTGTCAACCCATCCTGGGGAGTTATGTGGGGCTGCGGCGACGCAGACCGCGTTTGGGAAATCTGTCCGCTGCAATATCGCACCAGAAAAACATGTCTCAAAACAGAAAATAGCATGCTTTGTCTTCAGCCCAGAAAGTGTCCGCTGGATTTGAGCAGAAGTCCACTTTCTGCGCCCTCCCAGCATCACCGTCCCACTTGGATGACCGTGCGTCATCAGATAAAAGACGAATATGTCGTTTTCGTCCACCTGCTTTTTGAACTCATCCATCAGGGCAGCGATGTTTTCGGGTGTTGCCGCGTTGGAATATTTGCCGGTGAAATGGTAGCGCTTAATGCGCGTAAGTTCGGTGTGGTTCTGCCGTTCTGACCAGTCGGGTTGCACACGCCCTGTATCATAAAGTATGCGGATGTTCTTGTCACTGAAACCGCATTTGCGCAAAGCGGCATACACTCTTGCCACCTGTATAAAGGATGCGTTCCTATCAATGGGGTCAAGGTCGGGATGGAGCCTCGCATTGGTATCGGCACAGCCCACTGCAATCAGAGCATAACGCTCAACTTTGTTATCCGCATAAAGCGGCGCCGCCACACAAACAAAAACAAACACCACCAGACGCTTCACCATATTCATCCCTCCGAACTCTACATATAACATACGAACCGAATCGTGGATGTGCATCCTGTTTAGTGTCAAAAGAGTTGTTTTGAAGCAGGTCGTTCGCAGAACCCTGACAGGAAGAACGGGTTTCAGGAGGTCTTACATCCTTGATTGCGAGATTTGGGTTGACATATTGGCAGTTTATGATACAATATGATGGGAAATGGAAGACATTGAGATGGAACGAGAATGGCGTGATGTCGGAGCAACCGCAAAGCATTTCGCTATCAGCGAGCCGACCCTCTGCAGGTGGATGCACAACGGGCGACTCACTTACTACAGGGTGGGTGAGTCCACCCGTTTTCGGTGTGAGGGCATTGACACCGTTCCTCCTGACCAGTTCCAAGAAGAACCCAAGCCCCCGTTCGGGGAGGAAGAAAGATGAGGGTGCTTGTCTGTATCTTTTCGGTTCTTGGTGCGGCTTCTGTTTTTGCCGACGGCAAGTTCTTTGTGGGCATAACCGAAACCGAACCGCCGCCCGGTATGCCCTATCAGCGGGCGCTCATTATCTGGGATGGCTGCAACGAAACACTGATTCTGCAGCCCAGATGGCAAGGCAGACGCGAACAGTTCTTCTGGGTCGTTCCTCTTCCGTCAGAACCGCAAATCTGGGCGCCAGATTCAGAAGAAGAGATATCCATTTTCACCCTCCTCTTCTGGAATCTTGCCTTCATATCCAGAAAGCGTATAACGGTGATTCACATTTCCCAGATTGTTGGGTTTGTTGTTTGGGTTGTGTTGTCGGTTCTTGTTGGGATATATGTCTGGAGGAAGTCAAGGGGCAGGATCGGTGTGGGAGTTGTGCGGGTTCTGGCTGTTGTGGGGGTTGTGAGTTGTGTTACGCTGTTTATGGCGCTCATCACTTCCACCTATTTAGGAGTCGCCACAAGAGCGGGTTTCACAGGAGTTGAGGTTGAGGCAGGACCCTACAAGGGTGTGATACTGAAGGGGGGTGATTATGCATCGGTGCTTAAGGCGAAGGGGCTCAAATTGGAACCTACTGATGAGAAGGTTCTTGAGGAGTATCGGCGTCGTGGCTGGGTGCTTTTCTTTGCGGAGGTGAAGCCGGGCGCTGATTGGCGGGATGATAGGGGGATGGTTGCACCGCTTGTGGCTTATTTCAAATCTAAATCCCCGCTTTATCCGATGGCACTGACAGGCACCGCCGGCAAGCCTCTACGACTCGTGCTCTATCTTATTGCAGGACAACCCTTTGGTAACCCCATTCTGGGGCTGCCCAACTACCGTGCGGAACAGACCGACCACTTTTTGACGAGCACATTGAAGTTGCTCCAGCAGGAGAAGCCACCAAAATGGATTGGAAAAGCGCTCAATCCTTTCTCCGAGGGGAAAGAGCAACTCTGGCTTTGTGCGTGGCGCAGAACGCTTACAGGAAAGGATATGGCGGAAGACTTTTTCTTCGCGCCCGCCCGTAGGAAGACGGTTGTTCATGATGAATGGGTTATCAAGTAGGGGGCGGTTTCTTATCGGAGGATGGAAAGGAAGATGCCTGCAGCAACCGCGCTGCCTATTACGCCCGCCACATTCGGTCCCATCGCGTGCATTAAAAGGAAGTTTTTCGGGTTTGCTTGTTGTCCGAGGTGTTGAGATATGCGCGCCGCCATCGGAACCGCAGACACCCCCGCAGAGCCAATCAATGGGTTGATTTTCTCCTTAAGAAAGAGGTTAAGGAACTTGGCGAAGAGCAGACCGCCTGCGGTGCCAACCGCAAACGCCGCGAAACCAAGCCCCATAATCTTGAGTGTGCGGATGTGAAAGACATTTTCGGCGCTCATCCACGCGCCGATGGCGAGCATAAGGAATATCGTGACGGCGTTCATAAGCGCGTTTTGCGCGACATCAGCAAGACGGGGAACAACACCTGACTCACGCAGTAGGTTGCCGACCATGAACATACCGATAAGGGGTGCTGAAAGCGGAACGAGTAGGATTATGACGGTGGCAGCAAAGACAGGGAAAACTATGCGTTCGGTTTTTGAGACGGGACGGAGTTGGCGCATAACGATTTGGCGCTCTTTGAGGGTGGTAAGAGCGCGCATAATGGGGGGTTGTATGAAAGGGACAAGAGCCATATAGGTGTAGGCGCAGACGGCGGTTATACCGAGGATATGCGGCGCAAGTTGCGCGGATGTGTAGATAGTTGTGGGACCGTCAGCGCCGCCGATGATGCCGATAGATGCGGCTTCACGGATGTCAAACCCCAGCAGTATGGCGCCCCAGAAGGCGGCGTATATGCCCATCTGTGCAGCGGCGCCTAAAAGCAGAGTTTTTGGGTTGGCAATAAGTGGACCAAAATCGGTCATAGCACCAAGACATAGGAATATTAGCGGCGGAAGAAGATTGTGGTAGTAAAGCGTGTAGTGGAATATGACCCCAAGTATGCCTGACTGCTGGATATCACCTGGTGGGTTCATAAGACGGGCAAGCGGCAGATTGCCCAGAATTATGCCGATACCGATAGGCAGAAGTTCATAAGGTTCCATCTTCTTGCGGATGGCAAGCCATATAAAAAGCCCGCCGACCGCAATCATCACTCCGTTCTGCCAAGTCAAATGGTAAAGTCCCGTGTTCTTGAGGACCTTTACAAGCAGTTCCAAACACGATTCCTCGCATTGCGCTTGTTACTCTTGCTCAATAAGAGCAATGACGGTATCAGCCTGGATAACCTGTCCTGGCTGGATGTTGACCTGTTTCACGATACCTGAAACAGGCGCCACAATAGGCATTTCCATCTTCATCGCCTCAATCGTGGCTATTTCGTCGTTTTCACTGACACGGTCGCCTTCTTTGGTCAGCACTTTGACCACTTTCCCTACTATTGGTGCGGTGACCGGAGTTTCCTTTCCCATCGGCAGCCCTCCTTATGAGAGTCGCCTTATAAAGGCGTTCGCCCCGCGAATAACACCGATAAGAATCGCAAGGATAAAAAACACTCCCAACAGTCCGATGCCCGTGACAACCACAGCGTGGCTATAACTTTTAAGCAGCAGATTTCCGAGGTCAACTTTAATCCCGTTTTGCAGCGAGACCGACCTACGCTGTTTGGATGTTTTTATTTGCAGCACAAAGTTATGGGGTGTTTGCTGGATGCGGAACGGAAGACTGGCGGTGATGCATCCGAAGTGGGAAGCGCGCACAGCATAAACTCCTGCTTTGGGTTGCCACTCTATATTGAATTGTCCACTGGCATTGGTTGTTGCGGTCGCAAGCCGTGTGCCGTGGGCATCCACCAACTCCACTTCTACCCCTGAAACAGGCTTGCCATCTGGTCCTGCAACCTGACCACATACAACCACTATCACCGCCAAAAACAGCACATCAACCCCCTTATATCGGCATATTGCCGTGCTTCTTCTCGGGCAACTTGTCGTCTTTGTTCTGGCAGACCTCAAGAGCGGCGATTATCGTCGGTCTCATAGTGCGCGGGTCAATTATGTCGTCAACATGCTGTAGACCCGCCGAGTAAAGTGGATTTACATACTTCTCGTAAAACTCCTTCAAGCGCATTCTACGAATCTCTTCAGGGTCGCGTCCCTCTTCCTTCGCCTTCTTAAACTCTTTGCGGAAGAGTATATTGACAGCGCCTGGAGGTCCCATCAGACATATCTCACCTGTTGGCAACTCAAAGACGAAGTCTGCTCCCAAATCCTTTGAGCACATAGCAAGATACCCGCCAGCGTATGCTTTTCGCAGAACCACAGTTATCTTGGGCACGGTGGCTTCTGCATAGGCGTAGAGCATTTTTGCGCCGTGACGGATGATGCCGTGTCGTTCGCTTTGCGTTCCTATAAGGAATGCGGGCACATCCTGCAGTGTTACAAGCGGGATATTGAAGCAGTCACAGAAGCGGATGAAGCGGGCGCCTTTCTGGGAGCATTTGTAGTCAAGGGCGCCAGCCATCACTTTCGGCTGGCTCGCCACTATTCCCACAACATTGCCGTTCATCCGCGCGAATCCCACTATCAGGTTCGGTGCGTAGTCAGGCTTTATCTCAAAAAACTCCCCGTTGTCCACAATTTGATGTATCACATCGTGCATATCGTATGCTTTGTTCGGATCAGTCGGGATTATCTTTGCCAAGTCCTCTGATGTGCGCATAGGGTCGTCGCCTGTCTCTTTATAAGGAGGCTTTTGGTGGCAGTTATCCGGCAGATATGAGAGCAGTTTTTTGGTTGTGTCAAGACAACTCTTATCGTCTTCGGTCACAAGGTCGGCTACTCCAGATACCTTTGTGTGGATTTCTGGACCGCCCAATTCCTCAACAGTCACATCCTCAAAAACCACAGCCTTAACGAGCGGCGGTCCCGCGATGAACATATAGGATGTTTTTTCTACCATAATAATGAAGTCCATCAAGGCGGGTGAGTAAGCCTGACCGCCTGCAACTGGTCCCATAATTAGCGCAAGTTGCGGCACAACTCCGCTTGTGCGACTGTGACGATAGAAGAGTTGCCCATACATTGAAAGCGCACCCATTTCCTCGGTCACCCGTGCACCGCCGGAGTCGTTTATCCCTATCACAGGATAGCCGTATTTGCGCGCCAAATCCACCGTCTTGCAGACCTTGCGTCCGTGCATCTCACCAAATGTCCCGGCAATCACCGTAAAGTCTTCCGAATAGCAGAAGGCGTAGCGTCCGTTTATCTTGCCGAACCCTGTTACCACACCATCTGCGGGCACGAATCTCTTATCAAGTCCGTAATCACGCCCCAACTGTTTGGCGAAGATGTCGAATTCAACAAATGTTCCCTTATCAAAGAGATACTCAATTCGTTCTCGTGCCGTCATCTTGCCCGCTTTATGCTGTTTCTCTATCGCGGCAGGTCCACCACCTTGTTTAATCTTGATGCGCAAGTCCTCTATCTCCTTTATCTTACGCATCATCTCCTCAACACTCATCTTAAGACTCCTTAATCCTGTGTTGTTTATCTCTTGAGTTGGCGTTTGCCTGTCAGATACATAGAAACTATCCATAACTGTATGTTGCTTGTGCCTTCAACGACCTGATACGACTTTGCGTCACGGAACAGGCGTTCAGCGGGGTATTCTGTGGAGTAGCCGTATGAGCCGAAGATTTTCATCGCGATGTTGGCGTTGAAGACAGCGGCTTCGGCAGCGTAATATTTGGCTGTTGAGACTTCAAGGGTGTTGCGGAGCCCCATGTCAGCGAGTTTTGCGGCACGCCAGACCAACTGCCGCGCCGCCTGGTTCTTCACAAACATCTCCGCCAACTGTGCCTGTATCATCTGAAACTCCGCAATCGGCTTGCCGAACTGCTGACGCTCAAGCGCGTATGCCGCCGCCTCCTCTACCGCTCTTCTCCCAACTCCCAACGCCCGCGATGCGCACGACAACCTCGTGTTATCCAACATACTCATGCATATCTTAAAACCTTCTCCTTCCTTCCCTAATAGGTTCTCTTCAGGGACTTCCGCGTCCTCAAAGGAGATTTCGCCTGTAGGCGCGCAGAAAAGCCCCAACTTCGTCGTTATCTCCGTCATCGTCACGCCTTTTGTGTTCTTCATATCAACGATAAAGCAGGAAATACCGCGGTGTTTTGCCTCGCGGTTGGTGTAGGCGAAAACCAGTCCCACATCCGCGGTCGGCACACCTGATATCCAGGTTTTCTGCCCGTTCAGGATATAGCGGTCGCCTTTTTTGACAGCATGTGTGCGCATTGAGGCGACATCAGAACCCGAATTCGGCTCGGTTATGGCAAAGCAACCGAATGTTTCGGCATTAACAAGGCGCGGAATGTAGGTGCGTTTCTGCTCCTCGTTGCCGTAACGCAGAATAGTCAACGCAGGTCCCATCATTTGCAGGTTGAAGGGTAGACCATAAGACGCACTGACCCGTGCAACCTCTTCTGTTACAATGCACGACGCCAGAAATCCGTCCTCAAGTCCCATTCCACCGAACTCTTCTGGGATAACACAGCCGAAAAACCCCAGTTCCGCCATCTTGCGAACGATTTCGGGTCTGAAGCGGTGCTCTTTTTCGTCCTCTTCTTGAGTCGGCGCGATTTCACGCTCCGCAAAGTCACGCGCCGTCTCCCTTAACATCTTCATCTCCTCTGTTAGCATCTCATCGCAGAAAAAGAACTCCATAACACCTCTCCCAAAACAGGGCATACAAGGTTATCTGCCCTATGGACTCTATTCAAAAAAAACCGCACAATCTGACAAAAAGGCTGTCACCGTTTAAGTTGAAATATCGCTGCGCCGAGAGTAGGATAGGTTACAGACATTAGTGGGAGGCAGCATTGTGGCGAAGTATGTCTATTTTTTCGGTGGTGAAAAGACCGAAGGTGGCGCGGATATGAAGGATTTGCTTGGTTCAAAGGGCGCCAATCTTGCGGAGATGGCGCGGATTGGTCTTCCTGTGCCGCCGGGGTTCACCATAACCGCTGAAGCCTGCCGCCAGTACTACGCCCAAGGCGAAAAACTGCCGGAAGGTTTGATGGATGAGGTGCGTGCAAATATGGAGAAACTGGAGCGGGTAAGCGGGCAGCGGTTCGGCGACCCGCAAAACCCGCTGCTTGTGTCGGTGCGCAGCGGTGCCGCCGTCTCTATGCCCGGTATGATGGACACCGTCTTAAATGTCGGGCTCAACGATGAGATTGCCCAGGCGCTTGAGCAGCAGGAAGTGAATAAGCGCTTCCCGTGGGATGCCTATCGCAGGCTTATCCAGATGTTCGGCGATGTGGTCATGGGGGTTGAGCGTGACAAATTTGAGGCGGTGTTGGAGGAGGTTAAACAGCGCCGTGGCGTCAAACGCGACCAAGACCTCTCCCCTGACGACCTTAAAGAAGTGGTGGCGAAGATGAAGGAGGTCTTCAAAAACGAGACAGGTGAGGAGTTTCCGCAGGATGTGTGGGAGCAATTGCGACGCGCAATTGAGGCGGTCTTCCGCTCGTGGAACAACCCCCGCGCCGTGACATACCGCCGAATCAACCGCATCGCAGGACTACTTGGGACCGGCGTCAATGTCCAGCAAATGGTCTTCGGAAACCGCGAACCAGAAACCTCCGCAAGCGGGGTGGGCTTTACCCGCAATCCCGCAACAGGAGAGCCGCGTCTCTATGGTGAGGTGCTTTTTGACGCGCAGGGTGAGGATGTGGTGGCGGGTATCCGCACACCTCAACCTGTGGACGCCCTAAAGGAGCGTATGCCACAGGTTTGGCAGCAACTGCAGGAGATAAGAGACAAACTTGAGCACCACTACAAGAATATGCAGGACATAGAGTTCACGATAGAACGCGGCAAACTTTATATGCTGCAGACAAGAACGGGCAAGCGCACAGGATTCGCCGCCATAAGAATCGCCTTAGATATGCACAAGGAAGGCATTGTGAGCGAAAAAGAAGCCCTGCTTATGATAAGTCCAGAGCATCTTGTGCATCTTCTGTATCCTGTATTTGATGAGGAGGCGCTTAAGGCGGCTGAGCGTGAAGGCAGATATCTTGCCCGTGGGCTGCCCGCGGGTCCTGGTGCGGCAAGCGGTCTTGTGGTCTTTGACGCAAAGGATGCCGAACGCGCCGCCGCCGACGGCAAGAAGGTCGTTCTCGTCCGCCGTGAGACCAGTCCCGAAGATATTGGCGGTATGCACGCCGCCGTCGCTATCCTTACCCAGACCGGCGGAATGACCAGCCACGCCGCCGTCGTCGCCCGCGCTATGGGGAAATGCTGCGTCGTTGGCTGCGAAGCACTTGATGTGGACTACGCCACCAAAACCCTTAATGTCGCTGGAAAAACCATAAAAGAGTTTGAGCCGATATCGGTTGACGGCACAAGCGGCAGAGTCTATGCAGGCATAATTCCAACAAGACCGTCTGAGGTGCTGCAGGTTCTGGTGGAGAAGAAACTGTCTCCTGATAAGGCGCCGACATATCAGATGTTTGCGAAGGTTATGGAATGGGCGGACAGATACCGCAGTCTGGGCGTTCGCACAAACGCCGATACACCCAATGACGCCGCAGTTGCCCGTGCTTTCGGCGCAGAAGGCATCGGTCTGTGCCGCACCGAGCATATGTTCTTTGAAAGAGAGCGGATATGGGCTATGCGGCGGATGGTTATGGCAGAAACCCAAGAGGAGCGGGAGGCGGCGGTTAAGGAATTGCTCCCCTTGCAGCGTGCGGACTTTGTTGAGATTTTCCGCGTTATGGACGGCTATCCCGTCACAATCCGCCTTTTTGACCCGCCGCTCCACGAGTTTCTGCCGCACGAGGAGGAGCAACAGAGAAAGATGGCGGAGGTTCTGGGAGTGAGCGTAGAGGATGTGCGAAGCAAAGTGGAGCATCTTCGGGAGTTCAACCCGATGCTCGGACACAGAGGTTGCAGACTGGGGGTGACCCATCCGGAGATATACTTAATGCAGGTGCGCGCAATTATGGAAGCGGCACTTGAAGCAAAAAAACAAGGCATAAATGCTATTCCAGAAATAGAGTTGCCGCTGATTGCGACATATCAGGAGATGGAGCAGTTGCGGCAGATGGTGGAGAATGAAGCGGAGCAAGTGTTGAATGAGCACAACGAGCGTGTTGAATACCAGGTTGGGACGATGATAGAGACACCGCGTGCGGCGCTCGTTGCCGACAAAATTGCCCTCTTTGCTGACTTTTTCTCTTTCGGCACAAACGACTTGACGCAGATGACATTTGGTTTCAGCCGCGACGACGCCGCCACCTTTATCCCCACTTATGTGCAAAAACGCATCCTAACAGATGACCCGTTCCGCACGATAGACGAAGAAGGCGTTGGCAAACTGATGGATTGGTGTGTGAAGCGTGCAAAAGAGACAAAGCCCGAAATCGTAATAGGAATATGTGGTGAGCACGGTGGCGATGCGGCAAGTGTCGTCTTCTGTCATCGCGTTGGACTGGACTATGTGTCGTGTTCGCCCTTCAGGGTGCCGGTTGCAAAACTCGCCGCCGCACAGGCTGCTCTCAAACATCCCCGCAACAAAACTTGATGGCTGATAAACTCTTTGGACACACAGTGAAAGCAATCAGATATAATCTATTGAGCGTATAATTTTTGGGAAGGGCTGCTGTTTTGAGTCAGCATCTTTAAGGGGGACTTTGGGAAGCGTAGAGTTGATTGAGATACGCGGCTACAAGATAGTGCGGAAGATAGGTGAGGGGGGGATGGGGGTGGTGTATGAGGCGGTTCAGGAGTCGCTGGGGCGGTCTGTTGCGTTGAAGGTGTTGAAGGACGAGTTGGCAAACGACAGGTGGTTTGTGGAGCGATTCTTAAGGGAGGCGCGCGCGGCGGCTGCCATAGACCATCCCAACATAACACGGGTCTACACCGCAGGTAACGCTGGCTCCACCTACTTTATCGCAATGGAGTTTCTACGCGGCAAAACAGTAGCCGAGATGCTCGCCCAGTCTGGTTGCCTTTCCCTTGAGACCGCCTGTGAGATTGCCGCTCAGGTCGCTGAAGGTCTTGCGCACGCCCACGCCTGTGGCGTCGTCCACCGCGACATAAAGCCCGCCAACATCATGGTCACCACAACAGGTGTGGTCAAAATCATGGATATGGGTCTGGCCAAACGGCTGACCGCGGAGACAAAAGAGGGACTCACCTTAACAGGGCAGGTTATGGGCACCCCGCAATATATGTCACCTGAGCAGATAAGGGACAGTCGCGGTGTAGGTCCTGCGACCGATGTATACGGTCTGGGCGCCACGCTTTATCATATGCTTTTTGGAGAGGCACCGTTTTCGGGCAAGAGCGTTGGCGAGATAATGGTGAAGGTTGCCACCAAAGCGGTGCGTTTTCCGCGGCGTGCTCAAGAGATACCGCCACCGTTGCGACATCTGCTGAAACGGATGATGGCACGGGAAGCGCGTCTGCGCCCCACAGCCGAGGAGGTAGCCCGTCAGTTGCGTCGTATGCTGGCGATGGGGTTCACCGTTGTTGAGCGACGAACAACCGTTCAGACCGAGGCACCCTCCAGGAAGCGGAGCGTCACGCCTGTGGCTGTTCTTGTCCTTGCCGTTTTGGCTGTTTTTCTCGTCGCTTGGCTTTTATTGCATAACCGCCCACCCCCGCCTGTAAAACAGCATTCTCCCAAAACAATAGCCAAAACCAAGCCACCTATGCCTGCGGCGCCACCGCCTTCCCCGCGTGAAGAAGATGAGACCGATGCGGTGGTTGCCGCCGCAAAGCGCATCGCAGGCGACATACAGTTGTCTTTCAGACAGCGATTAGACGAGATTGACAATCTGATGGTTCAGCATCCCGCCGCAAAAGAACAACTTCAGAAAATCAAAGATGACCTGCACCGCAAATGCGAGGAGACGACCGAACAGGCGATAAAGGAAGCAAACTCGCTTGCAGAACAGGGGCGTTACGAAGAGGCGCTCGGCATCCTTGAAAAGGCAGCAGTTCGCCTTGATGGAACACCCGCTGCGGAAAAAGTGAAGAAGGGAAGTGCCGACATTTTGACTCAGGCTAGGAGGGACCTTGATAGCGCTATTTCGGAGTTGGAGCGGCGGTTGGCGGAGGGTGCGCAGAACGCAGAAAAGATAAAGCACATCGCGCGAATGCTGAAGGAGATAAGGGCGAAATGGGGATGGCTGCTGAAGAAGGAAGAAGGGAAGGAAGCCCGTAAACGACTGGGTGATTTATTGACGCGTGTTGAGGAGGTGAGGAAGCGTCAGAGAAGAGAGGAGGTGGAGAGAAGGGCTGCGGAGTTGTGGCAGAAAGCCGAGGAAGCCTTTAAGGCGGGACGGCTGGATGAGGCGCGTGACCTAGTTGCGGAACTCCGCGCAGAGAGGTTCAGCGGATGTGATGTTGTGCGGCGCAATTTTGGTGCGATGGTTGCCCTGATGCGCCAAATCGCTGCCAGAACTTCCCTGCCGAAAGCGCCCAGTGAACTGACGGTTGCCTCCAAACTGCTCGGTTTGCCTGAAAAGATGTTGCGCAAGACAAAAGATGGGTTCGTTCTGACCGCAGGCGGTGTTTTCAAAGACCGCTCCGCAGAGAAGATGTGGGAGAGGGTGGGTGGTTTTTGGCGCTGTAGGGACGGCTTTCTCGTCGGTTCTGGGCGTGGCGCAAAGATTTCTTTCCGAATTCCCTTTATTGGCGATGTCTCCTGCAAACTCCGCTTAAGGGTGGAACCTAATACGACCTTCGCACTGCTTGTTTGTGATGAGGGCAGGAGCGCCTATGCCGGATACATCAATTTCTCCTCACGGCAGCGTTTGAGGATTGATGATGCAGCGCTTGATGTTATAAACAAGAAAAAGGCGCGGTGTCTTGTTCTTGAAACAGTCCGTTTGGGCTGGCTCACAACTTGTGACCTTCCAGACAACAGCAAGTTCTACAGCGCATCTAAGCGGGAGTTGAAGCCAGCACGGGAGTATGAAGTCCGCCTTGAACGAACTGGTGAGAGAATTCGCCTTTATATTGGCGGTTCGGTCGCCTTCAGCGCCACAGACAAATCGCTCAATGCGGGAAGAGTCTCGGTATATGTGGTGGCAGGCACTGTTAAGATTGCAAGATTCCAAATAAAGGGACGGATAGAGAAGGGATGGCTGGAAGGTCTGCGTCAGAACAGTCTGGCACAAAAATATCAGCGTTTGAAGAGGTTATATGAAGGTGGCGGTTACGGCACGATGCTTCAGGAGGTGGACAGGTTGATAAGCACCTTGGGAGCGGGGTGGGCGGAGTGGTGCTGGCGTGGAATTGCCCTTCTGATGCTGAATCGTTGGGAGGAGGCGATAATCTGCCTTGACAAATCGCTTAAAGCGAAGGAGTCGTATCAAGCGCATTACTGGCTGGGGGCGGCATATCTGCGTTTGCGCAACTACACAAAAGCATTGGACGCGTTGAAGCGTTCTCTGGCGCTTGAGTCACGCAACAAGGAGGGTTGGAAACTGCTGGCGGTATGCGGCGAAAGGCTCGGTCTGAAGCGGGATGTATCGCTTGCACGCAGGCGCGCTGCAGTCGCTCCGTCCGCAAACCTCTTGCCGATAACCGCATCAGCGCCCCCTTACCCAGTTGTTGGAACAGCCTCAATTACAGGTCGTGTTCTTGACAAGAACGGTGATGTGGTGCAGGACGCGGTCGTCGTGGTTGTTCATCAGGGACGCCTTTTGAGAACGCACACAGATGCTAATGGTAGTTTCGCTTTGATCGGCTTACAGAAAGGCGCGGAGGTGACGCTGCGTGTCTACAAAAGTGGGCTCGGCTACGCCACTAAAAGAGTGAAGGCACCCGCAAGCGGAGTGGAAATCAGAATGACGAAAGCCGAAGACCGGAGTAACCTTTCTGAACGGAGGGACATGCGTTCAAGAGTGCGCGAACTTGAGAAGTTCGCAAAAAGAAACTACCCCGAAGCAAGTAGACAGGATTTGCGTCGTTTGCACGAGTATATGAGGGAGGCGGCAAAAGACCCTGTGAACCCCGAAGAGGCGCTCGGGTGGTGGGAACGGGGTCTGAAGGCGAGAAGGAATGTGGGCAAAACAGAGATGCTTCGCGGCATGCTTAAGACTTGGGAGAGATGGAGAGGGAGTGGGAGTTTCCCGTGGAGGCGGAGATAGCCTTTCGTTAATTGTGAAGTAGCAGCGCTTGACAGGAGAGTTTCCTTACATTATTCTAATTCATACTTAAGGATACGGAGGGATGTTGTGGTCAGAAGGTGTATAGTCTGTGCGCGTAGGGTGACCGATGAGGACATATCGGCGGGGCGCGCCTACTACGGTGGGGACATATGCTGCTGTGCCGATTGCCTTAAGAAGATATCGGAATCGCGAGCGAAAAGGCGAGCCGAACCCCGAAGTCCCGTAAGCCGCGTTGTTGTCCACTACTGTTTGAGATGTGGGGTCAAGGTGCCACCGGAAGATGTGGCGGCGGGCAA
>CAZPBO010000001.1:43726-49771 GCA_964584815.1 uncultured Planctomycetota bacterium | reverse complement strand
AAAGGGCGTGTTGAGGCATCAGACAAGGCGTTGCGGCTGCTTGCGGAGGTGAAAAATTTGGCAGCGGACTTTGCCAGGTTTGGAATGGCGCTGGAGGATGTGGATGAAAGACTGCGGAAAATCTTGGTCTCCTTCTTGCGGCGCTCTTGGCAGGCTGTTGGAGCACCCATTGTTGAGGCAAGACAGAAACTCAGGATGGGCATTAGCAACGACCTGCAATGGCTCTCCTTAAGCGACATAGACGGTTGTGAAAGTCTTATTAGACGAATCAGACGAGCATCGGTGGTTGACTTTTTGAAGGAGGCGGAATGGATAAGCGGTTTCCGCCCGTCAAACGGCGCGATTCAGGTGGAACAAGCGTTGCAGGACACGGAGGTTTCCCTTAAGGGAGCCGAGGAGCGAGCGGCGCGATTCCTTGACCGCCTTGCCGCGAAAATCCTCGCCGACCCCGAAGGAACAACCACCAGACCCGTTGATAAGATAGATAATCTGCCAGAATTGCGGAGGAGCCTTTCTGTTCTGGAGCAGGTTCGTCATAAGCCGACAAGAGAACGGGCAGCCAGACTGCTGCGCTATCTTGAGGCGGCGATAAAGAAAGTGGAGAGGCGGTTTGCTGTGGATATGAAGGAAGCGTGTGCGATGGTGCAGGAGGCGAGGGAAGCGGCGGTTAGGGAGCAGTTGAGCAGGGCTATCTCTAATATTGAGAAAGCGATAGGGAAAATACAGCCCTACAGGCGCTACTCTTTTCTGGGGGAGCGCCCCCAAGGGTATGTAGAGCGCTGGAGTGAGTTGTTGTCGGAATGGCGCAGGAGGCAAAAGGAGGAGGCGGCGCGACAGAAGCGCGAGCGCGAAATGGGTGTGTTGCGCCAAGCACTTGAGCAGAAACTGTCCACCGCACTTAAGGAAGCGGCAAAACTGCAGGTCGCTATAAGACATATCCTCGCCGCAAAAACGATTCTTAAATCGGGCAAAGGGGTTTTCCCCGACAACGAGAAAGACCTATGGCAGAGGAGAATAGAGGACACTACAAAAAAGGTTGTGTGGAGATGGGTTGTGTCGGCAGGAACAGCGCGCCTTTCTGCGAGAAAAGCGGAAGTTGGTAGCAATGACCCGTTTGACGAAGCACCGCCTCCGCATCCCTATCAGATGGGCGAGATGGGATTCGGTATAACAGAGGTTTCAAATAAGCGATTTTATGAGTTTGCCAAAGCGGGTGGATACGCCAGCAGGAGATATTGGGATAAGGAGGGGTGGCGGTTGCTCAAATCTGGGGCGTTTTGCGACAGGACGGGGAAGGTGGGACCCGCTTTCTGGCGCGATGGCAGACCGCCGCCCGGCGAGGAGAACAAGCCGGTGGTGGGGGTGTCGTGGTATGAGGCGGTGGCATATTGCAGGTGGCAAACTGAAAGGATGAGCCGCGAAGTTTCTGATGTAGGTTATAAGGTGGTGGTGTGTCTGCCGACGGCGGAGGAATGGGAGGCGGCAGCAGGAGCGGGGAGCCGCATCTTCCCCTGGGGCAACAAACGCGGCAACGCGGCTCTGGCGCTTACCTCACCTGTTGATGTGACTGCCAAAACAGAGGACAGAACCCCCGAAGGACTTCTTTATATGGGTGGCAATGTCAGTGAATGGACATCCACTACGGACGATGCGACAGCAGTGATAAAAGGAGGAAACTGGAGCGATGAGTCGCCTGAGGCGGCAAGGGTTACATTCAGGCAAAGTTTACCTAAGAAGAGCCGTCTTCCCTATGTCGGCTTCAGAGTGGTAATAAAACTGGAGAAACGATAATGCGGTGGGCGGTTCTGGTTGTGGTCGCTGGGGGCTGTGCTGTTGTTGCGCCTGTTCCTGTTGAGAACCGTGTTGCGGTTCAGAACGCCCTCCGCAGTGTTAATGCACCCCTGCCGCTTCGGGTCGCCGTGGTCTGTGAGCATAACTCCGAACCACCTTTCCCTGACCCCGTGGAAGTCGCAAAAGCCCTTGAGTTGCTTTTCGCCTCGGTTAAGCGGGTAACTCCTGATGCCCTACCCCATATTTCTGATAGGACCGCTTCTCCGAAATTCCACCTCATAGTTCGTTTGAAGACGGGTAAGGTGGAGGCGCGGTTTCTTGCACGCACCAAATGGCGCGTGCCTAAAATCATCGTCTGGTCGCTTTCGGAGTTTCTTAGCGCCCTTATAGCGGACGAAAAATACAAGGTGACTGGGCAGATAGAGGTGAAGGTGGTTTCGCCTTTCCGCGGAGCCACTCCTCTTTTCCAGACCAGACAAAAAATCCAGACAGAAGTCGTTTTGAACGACTGGCAAAGGGGATTTAAGTTCTGGGGAATATGGTTTGTTCCGAAATGGCTCAAGCCCCACAATCTGAGGCGTGTTGCAGAACACGCAATTCCCCGTCTACAGGAGGAAGCCAAGGCAGCCGTTTTAACTGCTCTTTCCGATTTCTTTCGCAAGGTGGGGATAAGCAGAAGGGAGAAACTGCTTGCGTGGCTTGGAGTTCCTACTCCCCGCAAGCATGTCCCGAAGAAGCCGATAAAGTTTCTGACACTTGCTATTGTAGAACACAGGAAGAAGCGTTCGGCGGAGAAAATCTTTGAGGCAGTTTCAACCGTCTTTGGTTATCCTGATGCGCGCTTTGTTCTTGTCCTGCCAACCCCAAAACGGCTTTCCGACCTGATGACGCAGTTGAAAAAACGGAAAGTTACACGCGCTCTTGTCTACATAGGTCTTGAATCGGATGGCAAAGGTGGCTTTTCGTTAAACGGCGGTGAGATGAAACTGCAGCAGACATTAAAGGATTTACGGGAGTCTGGGGTGCGTGATTGTCTCATAATAGTGGACGGTCGGCTGTCCCCGAAAGCATTGCCCGACATAGGTGGATGGCTGCTTCTTGCCTCCTGCCGACCAGGTGAACGCGACTCTTATGTGGGAGGGATAACACAGTTTGCGGACCTTTTCTGCCGTTATGTGAGGAGGTGGCGCAAGAGGCGTCTGGACAGCGAGTCTTTGCGTGCGGATATAACCTACTGGTTCAGGCGCCAACTGCGCATCCGCCGTGTAAAGCAGACTATCTGGGTTGTGGGTGGGGCGTTTGGGAGCGGGGAGAGATGAGGGCGACGGAGGCGTTCATCGTTTTTTTGTGTGCGATAGCGGCGTTTGGCAGTCGCGCCGCCTTCGGTTCCTCACGCCACTTGTCTCACCTCCACCTCGGCGCGGTCAGTTTGTCAGCGCTCGTCATGCTTGTTGCTCTCTGGTTCTGCAAGCCTTCACAAAATCCTTTGCAGAACATAATAAGGGTCGCTGTCGCCACCGTATCCGCCGCTTTTTTCTCTCTTGCCATCTCCTTTCTCGGTTGGGCATACGCCTACAGCAGAATGACTCTCTTTTTCTTCTTCGCTTACTCCTTCTTTGCCGTCAGCGCGTTCAGAGTCTACCTTGCAGGCAACAAAGAAGGGTCTGGCTGATGTGCTTGACATCCGCGTTAGACAGATACTGATGCACGGGAAGGGAAAGGATTCTTTGTGTTGCTCTCTCAGCGTTTGGGAAGGCTCCTTTGGCGTAGCCAAGATACGACCACGCACTCATAAGGTGAAGCGGCGTAGGGTAATGCACCCCGCAGGGAATTCCTCTCTCTTTTAAGGCGGAAAGCACCCTGTCTCTGTCGTCACATTCAACAATCATCAGATGCCAGGCAGGCTCAACATCGGTGGCAGGTCTGCGCACAAAAACACCGTTCTGATTTGCGAGGAACTGTTCATAGAGTTGGCGGATGTGTTGGCGTCTGGTGAGCCAGTTCTGAAGACGGCGCAGTTTCACACGCAAAACCGCTGCCTGGAAAGCATCCATGCGGGCGTTGCGTCCCACAGCAACATGTTCGGTGTGGGTCTTTCTGCCGTGGTTTATGAAGAGGCGGACACGGCGGGCTATCTCGGCATCAGCCGTTGTGACGGCACCCGCGTCCCCGAAAGCACCCAGATTCTTGGTGGGGTAAAAGGAGAAGCAGGCTACATCGCCGAGTGAGCCGACCGGTATGCCTTTGTAGCGGGCGCCGTGTGCCTGCGCGGCGTCCTCAACCAACGCCAGACGATGTTTGCGCGCAATGCGGCGCAGAGCAGATATGTCTGCAGGCACACCGTAGAGGTGAACGGCAATAACAGCGGCTGTGCGAGGCGTTATCGCCGCCTCAACTGCGTTAGGGTCTATGTTGTAGTCACCGTCGGCGTTGATATCAGCAAAGACGGGGCGAGCGCCCACAAGAGCCACCGCCTCCGCCGTCGCCGTAAATGTCAACGCCGGCAGCACCACCTCATCACCACAACCTATCCCCAGCGCCCACAACGACGCTATCAGAGCATCCGTTCCGTTGGCACAGCCCACACAATACGGCGCCGAGCAGAACTCCGCAAACTCCCTTTCAAACCCCTCTACCTCCTCTCCCTCAATGAAGCGGGCTGTGTCAAGAAGCCGTTTGAAGGCGCTTTCAAACTCTTTTCTCAATTCCTCAACTTCACCTTTGATAGAGAAGAGCATCATCAGCGTTCAAGCACCAATTGACCTGTTTTAACAACGCATTTTATCTGGTTTATTCCAAAATGGTATGGAATTTCGCGGTAGTCTGTGCATTTCCAGACAAGGATATCCGCCATCTTTCCGCGCTCAAGTGTGCCAACAGTCTCACCCATTCCCACCGCGCAGGCGGAGTTGAGGGTTGCCGCCGCCAGCGCCTCTGACGGACTCATCCCAAGATACAGGCACGCAAGCGTTAGGACAAACTGCATTGACTCGCCAAAAGCAGAGCCTGGGTTGCAGTCGGTCGCAAGAGCAACGGCGCAACCAGCATCTATCATTTTGCGGGCGGGTGCGTAATCCTCTTTCAGGAAGAACGAGACCGCAGGCAAAAGAACGGCAACCGTTTCTGAATCCGCAAGCGCCTTTATTGAGGCGTCGTCTACGCGGAGAAGGTGCGATGCAGCGGCAGCCCCCAACTTCGCCGCCAGTTTCGCACCACCCAACAAACAGAACTCCTCAGCGTGGACCTGCAACCCCAGCCCCAACTCCTTTGCCCTCTTCAGTATCGCTTCTGTCTGTTCAACATTGAAATAGCCTTCCTCGCAGAAGACATCACAGAATTGCGCCAGTTCCTCTTTTGCCACCTGCGGGAGCATCTCCTCAGTCACCAATCGGACATAATCGTCGGGTCGGTCGGAGAAGTCAGGAGGAATAGCATGCGCGCCCAGAAAGGTCGCAACGATGTCTATAGGATGCTCACGGTCAAGTTGCTTTATCACACGCAGCATCTTCAGTTCCGTTTCTGTCTCAAGTCCGTAACCCGATTTTATCTCAAGGGTGGTGGTGCCGCAGGTTAAGGCATTGTTTAAGCGTGCCCAAGCCGTCTCAAGCAGGGTTTCTTCAGATGCTTGGCGGGTGGCACGCACGGTTGACATTATCCCGCCGCCCTCCTGTGATATCTCCTTGTAAGTGGCGCCCTTAACGCGGCGCTCAAACTCCTCATGCCGGCTGCCTCCAAACACTATATGGGTGTGAGCGTCCACGAATCCCGCTGTCACGCAACAACCCTCTGCGTCAATCGTCATCTGAGGACTGTAACGCTCCTTTATCTCCTTTTCAGGCATCAGCGCCAGTATCTGCCCATCTCTTACCACGATGCCATGGTCTCTGTAGACCTCAACACGCAAGTCCTTCCCTCGCAAGGGCTTTGTCCCTTTTGCGGTGACAATCTCGGACGCGCCCTTAACGACGAGGTCAACAACCTCCATTTTCAACCTCCCAGTAGCCTTTTCTTCAGGTTCTCAAGCCGCTTCAGCGCAGATTCGGAAAGTTTCAGCCGTTTTGCTTGCTCGCTGCATTCCTTCAGCAACGCCGCAGCGGTGTTTTTGTCCTTCTTCTCCGTCGCTATACGCTCAACCAGAGAAAGGCGTTTTATGAATATTGACTCAGCCCGTTCCGGAGGCAACAGTCCTTGCGCCTTCTTCAACTCCTCATATGCCTCTGCAAACTTGGCTTGCTGTTCAAGCAGCGTCGCTAT
>CAZPBO010000001.1:17647-43626 GCA_964584815.1 uncultured Planctomycetota bacterium | reverse complement strand
CCATATCTACCTTATGATTGCCGACGACTCCCGTCACGCGACGCAGTCCATCAAGCGCCGCCTCGCACACTTCTTTCTCCTTCGCCCCCAGCGCCCCGAGCAGAACATCTATCTCTTTCTCGCTCGGTTTGGCTGTGTGCACAAGTGCCCTTATGGCAGCGGCACGAACACCAGGCTCCTTGTCCTTGCTCGCCATCTCCGAAAGCCTTGACCTTGCCAAATCCCCTCCCAATGCGCCAAGCCCCTCGCATCCGGCATACCTAATTGCTGCATCTGCGTTCTCCGTCAAGGCAAGGAGAGCAGAAAGCACAGGTTTCCCTCCACCTGAGGCGACCGCTGCCAAAGCGCGAGCCACCGCTCTCCCAGACTCACCCTTCTCCCGCAGAAGCAGTTTATCACCCGATTTGACGAAGAACTTTGTCACGATAACATCGGCTATCCCAGCAGGTTTTAGCGCCACCACCGCTTCAAGAAGCGCTTTCAGAACGGTCTCGGATTTTTCCTCCTTAAGCGCTTCACATAACGCATCAGAAGGAGCGCTTTCCAGACGCATAAGGCTCTTGACCGCCGCCAACCTTTCCTGCTCTGATTCCGATTTAAGAAGTTCGGCGATTTGGCGTGCGAACCTGACCGCTCCCATCTGGCTCAACGCCCACGCCGCCGCCACACGCAACCTCTCATCCTCACTCTTTAAGAACCCCGCCACAACATTCGCCTGCGCCTTCGCCTTCAGCCTGCCCAACTCCCTAATCGCAAACTCCTTCACTTCCACCGCCTCTTCTTTGTCCGAAAGCCGCGCAAGGCACTCCTTTTCCCGCTCCTTCGGCGGTATCTTGGATATCAGCGCTATCTTATCGCGGATATGCTTTAGGATTAGGTGACGCATCTTATCCACGGTCTTTCTTATCTCTCCCAACACATCGCGAAAAGAGCGATTTTTGTTTTTCTCAAACCAGGAAGACGCTTCTTGAGGGGTTTTGAAGTTTCTGAACAGGGCTCGGTTGACGGCGGAGAGAATTTTTTTTGCATCGTCGGATGACCAGAGTGATTCGGCGGCGGTGATGGCGTTTCCGACTTCGCGCCAGTTATCAAGGGGCAGGCGCTGGAAGACGGATGCGATAAGTGGTGCGGCGGTGGTTCTACGGGCGGCGAGTTGTGCGAGGAAAGCGCTGACATGGGCTCTGTTGGGACGCCGCGCACCCACCAATGCGCGCTCAATCTGCTCCAGAACCGCTTTGTCTTTGCAGACAGATGCCGCCTCCAGAAGTTCGCTGTATCCCGAAACCGCCTCACTGAGATAGGAACTTCTGTCAGCAAGCGCTTTGGCTATCTTCAAGCGCAGCACCTTATCGCCGCTTTTGAAGGCGTCGGTTAGGGCGGCTACGGCTTGGCGGTGGCGCATCCGTATCAGGCGCGACGCCGCCTCATACATCCTGTCAGGGTCGTCGCTTTTTATGTCGTTCTGCGCCTCCTGAAGCGCCTTCCTCTGCTCGGCTGTCAGCGGTCTGTCAGATAACTGCAGAACAACCGCTACCAGCATCAACGCCACCATATCAGACACCTCATATATACTGCCCTCCGTCCACCTTCACCACCTCACCTGTTATATGTCGTGCTTTCTCGCTACACAAAAATACGACAACAGACGCCACATCTTCAGGTTTCCCAATGCGCCCCAGCGCTATCTCCGCAAGCGCCATTTCCACGACCTTCTGCGGTGCGTTACGCATTATGTCGGTCTCTATGAGACCGGGTGCCACCGCATTCACATTGACATTGTAGCGTCCCAACTCCTTCGCCAACGCCTTTGTCAGACCTATTATCCCCGCTTTGGCGGCTGAATAGTTGGTCTGTCCGAACTTGCCACGCAAGCCGTTTATGCTGGTTATGTTCACAATCTTGCCGCTTTTCTGCTCCTTGAATATCGGCGCTGTATGACGAATATAGTTGAAATAGCCTTTCAGGTTGGTCTCTATCACGCTGTCCCACTGCTCCTCTGACATCTTCCACGAAACGGCATCGCGGTTTATGCCGGCATTGTTGACAAGGATGTCAAGGTGTTGGAAGTTTTTGAGGACATAGGCGACCACTTCAGCGGCGCGGGCAAAATCGGACACATCGGCTTGGTATGCTTTGGCGCGGCGTCCAAGTCTCCTCACCTCCTCTTCCACCTCCGCTGCCGCATCCGCGCGGCTCCTGTATGTGAAGGCGACATCAGCACCTTCGCGTGCCAACTCCAAAACGCACGCGCGACCTATCCCTCTGCTCCCACCTGTCACAAGCGCTACCTTCCCCTTAAGCAGCATCCCCAACTCCCTCAACAAAAACCGCCCATATTTTACAGGTGCCATCCGCTTTATACAACTTTTATCAGCGAGTGGATATTTGGCTTGCCTTTTCTCAACTGTCGTCGTATCCTGGCTTGCTGTGTATGGGCGGAGGTTGGGCTATGATACACTACACTTGCGACCTTTGTGGAAGGGTGATAAGCCGCTTTGAGAAGCGGTATCGGGTTCTCATCTTTGTTGAGGCGCGTCCTGCCGACAGAGACGATGATGACGACTCACCAGACAGCAGTGAAGACTGGTTGTTTGATGAAGACGAGGAGGAGGTGGAGGACGACCCACTCAACCGCGATTTTACTCTTGACCTGTGCGGTCAGTGCGCCAACCTTTATGTGAGGGATCCGCTGCGTGTGCGCCTGCCCAAGAAACCATAACCCCCAAAAAACGCCTTTCGGTCGTCAAGTTGAGGTTGACCTTGAGACCAGAACCGTAACAGAATGCGCATTGGACGAGGGGCGCTTCAGAAGTTGGCTTGGTGGGCGGGGTCTGGGGCTATCTTATTTATATCAAACCGACTGCTGGGGTATTGATGAGGTTCCACTTGTGTTCGCGGTGGGACCGCTGGCTGTTTTTGGGGTTGCAGCCTCATCGCGTTGCAGTCTGGTCACGCGCTCTCCGAAGACGAAGACGGTGTTTGATTCAAGCGCAGGTGGAGGATTCGGCGCAAGGCTTGCTGCAGCCGGCGTAGCCCTTCTTGTGCTCCGTGGGCGGGCGAAACATCCCACTGTGGTTGAGGTCACTCCTGAAGGTGTCTCGTTTACCGACGCAGCAAATATCTGGGACAGTGCGGTTGATGAGTTTGCCGCGTATGTGGGGGATGATGCCTCTTTTGCTGTGGTGGGTTCTGCGGCGTCTGCTGATGTGGATTTTGCCTGCGTTATGGTGGATAAGCATCACGCCTTTGGTCGCGGTGGGCTTGGCAGGCTCTTTCACGCACGCAACTTAAAGGGGGTGGTTGTGCGTGCGCCGCTGCTGCGCCGTCAGCCCGCCGACCCGCATCTTTTTTCCTCCGCGACAGACGCCATAAAACGGCTTCTGACCGCCAGCCCTCCCGTCAAGGCGCTTTCCGCCTTCGGAACCCCGTTTCTTGTGGCGATAACCAACTGGCTGGGAATCCTGCCGATGTTCAACTTCAGCAAGACGGGATTGGAGGAAGCGGGAGCGCTGTTTGCGGATGTAACAACAGCGGGTGCGGCGCGGGCTGGGTGTGTTCGCTGCCCAATCGCCTGTAAGCGCCGCAAGAACGGCAAGCCTCTCCCCGAGTATGAGACTGTCGCTATGCTGGGACCAAACTGTGGTATCTTTGACTATGAGACCATAAGATATGTCAACAACCTCGCCAACCGCTATGGTGCCGACACAATAAGCCTTGGTGGCGCGTTGGCGGCGTTTTATGCGCAGAAAGGGGTGTATCCAAAACCGTCAGATTTCATAAAGGATGTGGAGGCGGTGTTAGAGGGGAAGCATCAGGCGTGTGAGGGGGCGCAAGCATTTGGGGATGCGGCTGTTGCAGTTCGCAACCTTGAGTTGCCGGCGTACGACCCACGGGGTTGCTGGGGTATGGGGCTGGCTTATGCCACAAGCACACGGGGTGGGTGCCATTTGCGGGGATATATGGTGGCGCCTGAAATTCTGCGTAAGCCGCGTCCGCTTAAGCGGTTCACCTTTGCGGGGAAGGCGGAGTATCTGGCTGTGCTGCAGGACAGGAGCGCGGTTTGTGATTCGTTGGGCGTATGCAAATTCGCCTTTCTCGGGGCGACGGAGGAAGAGTTTGCGGCTGCATTAAGCGGCGCATATGGGCTTCAGATAAGCGCAGAAGAACTTATGGATGTCGGGAAGCGGATATACGCGCTTGAGAGAAAGTTGAATGAGAGGTTTGGACGCGGTGCCGAACATGACAGATTGCCCCAGAAATTTTTTGATGAAGCGCTGGGTGAGCATTCCCCGCTGCCGAAGGAGCGTTTTCGCCAAGCGGTTTCTTTGTGGCGCAGGATAAGGGGGGAAGAGGATGGAGGAGATGATAAAGTTCGGCAAGAAGATTGTTGAGTCGGGGCTTACCCACAGTCATTTTGGCAATATCTCAAAGCGGGTGGGCGATAGAATGTTGATATCAATGACGGGTGCGATGCTTGACGAACTTGAGGGAGCGATAGTTGAGGTGCCGCTTGAGGGCGAAAGCAGCGCAGATGTGATAGCCTCAACGGAGGTGAATGTTCACAGACGCATATACGCGGAGACAAGCGCTTTGGCGATTGTGCACACGCATTCTCCGTTTGCGGTGGCGGCATCGCTTATGTTCGGTAACGGATTTGAGCCGGTGGATTCAGAAAGCCGTCTCGTTCTACACCGGATACCTGTGGTTTCGGGGGAGGTGGGTAGTAAGGAGTTGGCAAGGGGGTGTGCGGAGGCGCTGCGCCACCACAAAGCCGCTATAGTGGTAGGACACGGACCCATAACCCGCGGACAGACTTTGGATGAAGCATTCGTTTATGCCTGCTGTGTAGAACACGCCGCAAAAGTTCTGTGGCTCCTGAAGGTAGCAGACGCTTTATGACTGTTTCCGCCTTGATGAAGAGGGCAAGGCGTGTATACTACCAAATCTGCCGCAATAGGGGGCTGGTGGTGAAGAAGAGGTTTTCGGAGTTGCTGGATGAGGTGAGAAAGGTGGTGGCGGGAAAAGGGGATGAATGGGGGCGTTTGAGGGCGGTTTGTGACCTTCTTTATGAGAGCGTGGAGCACTACGACTGGGTTGGTTTCTATATTGCGGAAGAGGGTGGCAAGGTGCTGGTTTTGGGACCTTATCGTGGCAAGCCGACAGAGCACATAAAGATAGAGGTGGGGAGGGGAGTGTGCGGTCGGGTAGCACAGTCCAAACAACCTGTTATCATAGACGATGTGAGCGAGGAAAAGGACTACCTTGCCTGCGACCCGGAGGTGCGCTCGGAGATAGCGGTGCCGGTGTTCAAGGCAGGAGAATTTGTGGCGGAGTTGGATATAGACTCAAGACGGGCGTCGGCGTTCGGTGAGGACGACCTTCATTTTCTGCGTCAGGTGGCGGCTCTTGTTGCGCCGCTTTTCTGACCTACGGTAACGGTCTGATATCGCCCGACTCAAGAAGCCTGACCATCAACTCCGCAATGCGGGGGTCAAATTGGGTGCCTGCTCCTTTGCGCAACTCACGCACAACCACATCCTGCGACAGAGGTGCGCGATACGGACGACGACTCGTCATCGCATCGTAGGTATCGCAGACCGCTATTATCCGCGCAAATATGTGAATCCGCTTGCCAGCAACACCATCAGGGTAGCCTTTGCCATCGTAACGCTCGTGATGATGGCGCACGATTTGTGCTATTTCATCTGCAGACTCTGAATCAATGTTCTTTATTATGCGGTATCCCACCTCGGGATGGCGTTTGATTATTTTGAACTCCTCATCGGTGAGGCGTGCGGGTTTTTTCAGGATGCTGTCGGGGATGCCGATTTTGCCGATGTCGTGCAGAAGCGCCGCCAATCGCAATAATTTCAACTTCTCGCCTCGTATGCCGATAAAATCCGCAAGCCTCATACAATAGGCGGTGACGCGTTCAGAATGCCCCCGTGTATACTCGTCCTTCGCCTCCACAGTGGCAATCATCACGCGCACTGTGGAGAGGTATGCTTTTTCAAGTTGGGTAAGGAGTTGGGCGCGTTGCAACGCTATGCCCGCCTGTTTTGCGATGGCGTTGAGGACCTGCAGGTCTTGACGGGTGAACTTACCGGGTTTGCCTGTTGAGTCAAGATATAAGGCACCGATGACTTTGCCGCCTGCTTCAAGTGGGACGCACATAGCGGCGCGGATGCCGCCGAGGATAATGGAACGACCGTCGCGGAAGCGGTCGTCGGCTATGGCGTCCTCGGTGAGGACGGCGGCGCGCTCACGCATCGCGTGCCGAATTATCGTGCTTGATATCGGTTGCTGCGCCAGACTCGGCGGCTGACGAAAGACCGCAGGGCGCAGACTACCGTCCCGCTCAACCATCATTATGTAGGTGCGGTCAGGACGAAACAGCGCCACCACCACATCCACTACATGGGACATCAACCTGTCGGGGTCTGTCTCGGCGTGTAGAAGATGGGCTATTTCCACCATCCGCCGCAGCCTGTCCGCCGACTCCTGCCCCAAATCTAACCTCTGCGTCGGCACCCTGTGCACAAAGCGGGTCGTTTTGTCAGGTGTGTCACGGATAATATGGGTATGCGCCTGCTTCCCCTCAAGCCGAAACGAAACCGATGCCCCGACGCGCACCACATCGCCGGCTCGCAAGAACGCCTGTCTCACGCGCTGCCCATTCACATAAACGCCGTTCTTTGAGTCCAGGTCGGTTATCCGCACACCTTTTTCGTGAACCTCAACACGCATATGGTGCGTTGATATGTCGGGCTCTTCAAAGACAAGGTCACAGTTGGGGTCGCGCCCCAGTATCATTGTTCTGCCCAACTCAAGCGGAAGATAAACTCCTTTCCGCTTTCCCGCCAGAAAGTTTAAGTAAAAGACCGTCTCCGCCACGATGGCTCCCTCAACCTTCCCAAAGATTATAACGCCGCATCCTTTTTTGCGCTACATTCTCTCAAGTGGTTCTATTCCCAGGAGTTTGAGACCGTTTGCGAGCACAGATTTTGTGGCGGCGCAAAGCAGGAGTCTGGCGTTCCGAACGGGGGTGGGGGTGCCGAGAACTCTGTGGCGCTGGTAGAAAAGGTTGAAAGCCGCCGCCACATCCAGCAAAAACTGCGCTATTATGGAGGGCTCAAATTGCCGCGCCGCCTCCCCAACCACTCGCGAAAAATCACCACACAATTTCACCAGACGCCACTCCTCATCACTGGTTATGCTCTCTGCCTCAAACTCCTGCGGCAACTCCCTCCCCCACTTGCGCAAAATCCCGCAAATCCGCGTATGCGCATACTGTAGATAAGGACCTGTGTCGCCCTCAAAGGAGAGCATCCGCGCCTCGTTGTAGACCACATCCTTAATCCGCGCGTTTTTTAGGTCGTTGAAGATGAGCGCCGCCACCGCCACTTTCCGCGCCACATCCTCAGCCCTTCCCTCCTCCACCAGCGCAGGATTCTTCTCGCACACCACCTCATAAGCGCGTTTTATCAACCCTTCCAGCACCTCTTCAAGCAGAACCATCGTCCCTTTGCGTGTAGACATACCCACATAATGCCCGAAGGCGATGTGGCGACAGCGACCCGCAAACTCAAATCCCGCCAGTTCAAACAACTTGAACACCTGCTGAAAGTGGAGTTGCTGCGGCATCCCCACAACATACAGCGCAAGGTCAAAGTGGTAACGCCGCCAGCGTTCAAGCGCCACCGCCACTTCACGCGTTGCATACAGTGTTGAGCCATCCCGTTTGCGCAGCATAAGGGGCGGCAAATCTATCCCGCGCTTTTTGAAATCCACTATCAGGGCGCCTTCCGACTCCTCAACAAGCCCTTTCCCTTTGAGTAGTTGAAGCACCGCTTCCATCTTCTCTTTTCCGCGGGGGACCCCGTCGTCGTCGCACATTGACTCACCCGCCACCACATCAAAATCAACCCCCAGTATGTCGTAAATGCGCCGAAATTCCGCCTTACTCAACTCCACAAACCGCCGCCACAGAGAAAGCGCTTCACCATCCCCTAACTCAAGCGCCACCAACCTCCTATGCGCCTCCTCCAGCAACCTCGCATCCTTCTCCTCCTCCTTGTGGAACCTAACATAAAGGTTGTAGAGGTAGCGGATGGGGTCGCGCTCGTATTCTGACTGGTCAAACCACCTATCATACGCCACCATCATCTTCGCCACTTGGGTTCCCCAATCGCCGAGATAGTTTATCCCCACAACCTTCCAATTGAGGAAACGGTATATGTTGCAGAGCGCGTTTCCGATAACGGTTGAGCGCAGATGTCCTATCCCAAAGGGCTTTGCTATGTTCGGACTTGAAAAATCCACAACAACGGTTCTGTCTCTGCCTTCATCAGAGGAGCCGTATTTTTCGCCTTTGGAAAGAATCTCTTTAAGAACGGTGTCTGTCCAGTTCTTCCTATCCAGATGGATGTTAAGGAATGCGCCTGCAAGGGAAATTTTTGCCACAAGAGGGGCATTGGAGAGGGCATCTGCGGCTTGTTCTGCTATCTTTTTCGGGTCGCGGTGTAGTGTTTTTGCGAATCGGAAGCACGGCAGCGCTACATCGCCCAACTCATCCCGCGGCGGTTTCTCAAAAGCGCCCTCCACCTCTTCCGCAGGAAGTCCCAGTTTTTTTGCTATCCGCTCCGACCACTCTCTCCTGGCTTCCCCCGTCATCCTGCGTCTCCTTCCGAAAAAATTCTATCCGCCCATAGCGTTCTTCAAAAACATTCTGTCGGTTCGTATTATTTCTTGACACATTATTTGCGGAAAATGTTACTCTGTTTATTGGCGATTTGAGGAGGGTGCATATGAGGACGGCTGTTTTGCTGGTAGCGGTTCTGTTGACGAGTTTCCTTTACGCGGACGGAACGCTGCTTCTACGCCATCCCGACTACAACAATGGTCGTCTTGTCTTCTCCTATATGGGGGATATATGGATATGGGAAGGTAAGGGAGTCGCGCGGCGGCTTACGGTGCATCCCGCAAGCGATGTGATGCCCCGTTTTTCGCCTGACGGTCGCTGGGTCGCCTTCACATCCAACCGCTGTGGCAACTGGGATGTCTTTGTGGTTGCGGCAGATGGTGGCAAACCGCGCCAACTCACCTTCAGAACAGGCACCGATGTGGTGGTTACTTGGACGCCAGACTCGCGCTTTGTGGTTTTCAAGACGATGCGCGGCGCAATCTTCCGCTACCGCCTTTTTAAGGTCTCAATTGATGGCGGCATTCCTGAGCCGCTTCTGCCCTGCTCCGCCGCTTTCGGCACCTTCTCACAAGACGGACAAATATTTGTCTTCAACCGCCGCTCCCCTCACTACACCCGCAAACGATACCGCGGCTCAAACAACGCCGAAATCTGGCTCTATAACTTCAAAACAAAAAAGTTCAAACGCCTTACCAAAAACGACTACCACGACAACTCCCCTCTCCTTGCCGGCGACTGGGTCGTCTTTGCTTCTGAACGGGACGGCGTTTTCAACCTGTATACGCTTTCGCTTAAGGACGGGAAGGTTCGCAAATTGACCGAATATACCGATGAGCCCGTGCGTTATCCTTCCATTTCGTCTGACAGGCGTTATGTCGTCTATGAGCAGGGCTTCAAGGTGTGGCGGCTTGACCTGCAGACAGGAAAAACCGATGTTCTGCCCGTTGAGGTGAGGAGTGACTGGCGTCGCAACCCCATCATATACAAAAAGTTCCGAAGCCGCGTGGACGACTTCTCTGTTTCCCCAGACAACAAGTATGTCGCGGTTTCGGTTTACGGTGACCTATTCCTTGTGCCGCTTGAGAAAGGAGATATAGTGCGTCTGACGGAGGGTCCTGCCCGCGATAGAAAGCCCGTCTTCTCCCCGAAAGGCGGAAAACTCGCCTTCGTCTCTGACAGAAGCGGACGCGATGAGGTCTACATCATCAACTTGAAGACCCGCAAAATTACCAAACTGACAGACTCCGACACGCTGAAGTCGGAAGTTGTCTGGTCGCCTGACGCCACAAAACTGGCGGTCGCAGAAAGCGACCATACCTTAAATCTCTACGATGTTAAGACAGGCAAAAAACGAACGCTTCTTAAGGACCCCGTGGGAAGACCACGCCATATCCGCTTCCTTACCGACGGACACTGGCTTGTCTACACAAAACCGAACCGCGATTGGTGGACTGACATATACCTTATGAGGTTGGACGACAAAGAGCCGAAAGAGTATCGGATTGCTGATGATATGCCCTTTGATGAGTGGAGTCTTAATTGCACAAAGGACGCGATATATTTTCTGAGTGAGGAGTATTATGAGGGGGATGGGAACTGGAAAGTCGCCGCCTACAAACTGCCACTCAAAAAACTGACTTATGACCCCGACGACCCCGAGGCATCCAAACTCCAGAAGGAAAAGCGACCCGGCAAACCCAAGCAAAGTGATAAGGAAAAAGGGCAGAAAAAGGATAAGAAGCCGCAGAAGAAGGGCAAACAGAAAAAAGAAGTCATAGTGGATGTTGAGGGGATGAAGAAGCGCATAAGGAAGTTATTTGAGGTTGCGGGCAGGCTGCGTGCGATGGTTGTTTCAAAGGATGGGCATATAGTGGTTTTGGTTAAGGAGGCGCGGGGTAAAAGTGAGCGCAATGTTTTATACTACGCGGGCAAGGATGGCAGAGGTCTGCGTGAGTTGGTTGCAGTTGGCGGAATAGAGCGTCTGCGTTTCAGTCCTGACGGCAGGTATGTTTTCTATCAGATGGGAAAGGGGTTGTGGCGTATTCCGCGCGCAGGTGGAACGCCGCGGCGGGTCAACTTCAGCGTTGAGGTGCGGATTGACCGAGCAGCGGAACGAAAACAGATTCTCAACGAATGCTGGCGCATAATGAAGCATGTTTTCTATGATGCCAAAATGCACGGAGTGGATTGGAACGCGGTGCGCAAAAAATATAACGCCATCCTTCCTTATGTCGCCGACAAAGAGGCGCTTGGCAGCATCATAAATCGTATGTTCGGTGAACTCTCCGCTTCCCATATGGGAATGTATGTGCCAGAAGAGACGAAACCGACCTATCAAAGTCGCTATTTGGGTTTTGACCTTGTAAAGGACATAAAGAGCGGTCTTTATCGGGTTGGACACATCCTGAAAGACGGACCTGCCGACAAGGAGTGGCTCACAATAAGAGAAGGCGACTATCTTTTGAGCGTTGACGGCAAACCGCTGAGGGTGCCAGACAACTACTGGAAGGTCTTGAACCACCTTCTCAACCCGTTTGTGGAGGTGGAGGTAGCAGCGAGTCCTGATGGCAAGGACCGCCGCAAATTGCGGATAAAGCATATATCGCTTATTGATGCGTGGCGGCTGCGTTATAGGGAGTGGGTGGAGCGCAACCGTAAATTGGTGGAGGAGAAATCAGGTGGACGGCTTGCCTACATCCACATACCCTCAATGGGAATGCGCAGTCTTTATCGTTTCCGTCGCGAGTTGATGCGATACCGCCTGAAGAAAGGCGTAGTGCTTGATGTGCGTTACAACGGTGGCGGCTACATTGACCAGAGTCTCTTTGATGTGCTTGAACGCCGTCCGTATTACAAATCGCGTTATCGCGACTCCGTCTTCACCACAAAACCTTGGAACGGCTTCTTTGGCAAACTGGTGCTTCTCATAAACCAGTTCTCCTTCAGCGATGCGGAGATTTTCCCACACGGCTTCAGAGTTCTTGGATTGGGAAAGTTGGTAGGCGTGCCCACAGGTGGTGGTTGCATCGGCACAGGCTCCTACCGACTCGTGGACGGCTCCACAATGCGCACACCGTCTTATGGCATATACACCCTTAAGGGCAAGACGCTTGAGAATATGGGCATAAAGCCGGATATATGGGTGGATGAGACACCTGACGACGAGGTGGCGCACCGCGACCCGCAACTTGAAAAAGCCGTCAGTCTCCTGCTTGAGGAGTTAGGAGCCGACAAGAAGGGCAAGTAGGTTCCATCCCGCGTGTGTGGCGACGGCGATTCCATAAAACGGAAGCCAAGGGTCAGGCTCATAGCGGTCGTGCTCCCCGATAAAACGCCATAACCGCACAAGCCCAAGTCCACAGATTGCACTTGTTCCCATATGCATAGGTAAACACATATAGCAAAGCGCCCTGCCCCGTCAGCGCTCCCAAGTCTTAATAACAGCCATCAGGGTCGCCATCGCGTGGGCTACAACATCGCAGCGCACCTTGGTGTCAAACAGCGTCGTTGAGAAACCGCCGAATGCTTTCCGCGGCTCGGCAAGGAAATGCCCGCTCACCGCGTCAAACTGATGACGGAGAAGGAATGCGGCGAGGTGCCGTAGACTTTGCGCGAACTTTGCGGCACACTTTTGCCCTTCTTTTTGTGCGAGCGCAAAGACCGCGCCGAGCCCTTCCCCAAACGCCGCATCCGATGCGCAACTTGGCAACCCGTTATACAACCCCAATGCGCCACGATAGTCCTCATATCCACTGCTGAGCAATTTCCTCTGCGATTCAACAAGCATATCTGCCACTGCAAAACAGAACTGCTTCTCCTTCGGCGTCAAAAAACGGCGCAGGATGTTCGCCGCCTGCAGCAGCCACGCATCTACAAAGCCTTTCCTTTTCATCTTTTCCGCAAAAAGGGCGTGCATTCCCTTAACCGCCGCCTCAGTCCATTCTTTCCTACAAAATGCTTTCCCAGCCACAGCCAGGGCGAGCACCGCCTCCCCGGGATAGAACCTGTGGTGCCGTTTGAGCATCGCGCCGCTTTCGGGGTCCATATATGTGTTGAAAGAACCATCTTTCCGCTGCATACTCAGCAGAAACTTTGCCAGACCTTTTGCAATCTCCTCATAAGGTGACTGTTTCAGTGCTTCCTTTTGTTGCGCAAGAGCGAGCAGCAGAACGGCGGCGGGTCCCAGACGCGCAAGTGGCGCAGCAGGCTCCTGCAGCCAGACAACTGTGCCTTTTTTGCGACACTCCTTTATCAGAGCAGAAATGCAGCGGTTCGCCGCCTCAAGCGCTTTTTTATCTGCGAACATCGCGCCATAGCGCAGAAGTTGCGTTGCGCAGAAGGCGTGTCTTATCAGATATCCTCCTGTGAGCGCTTTGTTCCGCCCTGCATAATACAGATAAAGGAAGAGACCGTTTTTTTGTTGGTTGCGGATGAGGTAGTCAGCGGCACGCTTCAGTCCCGACTCAACCTTTTGGCGGTCAACGCTTCTTATCGGACGCCGCAGACGCTCCAAAGCCAGAAAACGCCCATCCTTAAGGAACAGATATGAGGCGACCCGCATAACGATGAAAGCCGCTCCGCTGAACTTTACCGAGAGCACCACCTGCCACCTCGCCGCATCCACCATATCGCCTGTCACAATCTCATCGGGAAACAGGATTTTCTCCCGCCCATCACGCCAGAAAACGCGCAGAGCATCCAGCCCGTGACGGAGAGTCTCTGCAGCCTTTGCGGCATCCGCCGGCGGCAGGCGCCCCACCACCTGGTCCAGACGGAAGCAGCGAAAATCGCCTGGCTTGAGCCGCGACGACACCTGCAAAAGCGCGTCCCTGTAGGTGCCGCCATAAAGAACCAGACGCTCCACACCGCCTTTATGGTAGACAGACAGAAGCAGTCTTGCTGGCATTTTTGCGGAAAGGGCGGGGTTGCCCAGATAGCGATATATGTCGCGCCCTCTGATGCGTGCTGCTATGACATCCGCCACCGCTTTCGCTGTTTTCTCGGGAAAGGAAGCCAGACGAGGCACCACCTTGTTGGAGACTTTTTTCTGCGGCTCTTTCCTGGGTGGGGTAGGACGCTGCCCCGCTATGCATCCTGCAACGACCACGCAAACAACCAGACGCGTCATTGTTTCTTTCCCCAAAGGCGCTGAAGTCGTTTTATAGCACCGTCCCTTTCTGTTTTTGCGACCTTTGCCTTTGCCGTCACCTCCGCAAGAAACTCTATTGTCTCATCGTATGTTCTTCTGTCAACAGGGAAGGGGGTGCCGTCCTTTCCGCCGTGGGCAAAGGCGAAACGGGCGGGGTCGCGGTAGGACGGTGGGGTGGAGAAGATAACTTCAGCGGCGAGTGATAGAGCACGCAGCGTTTTTGCCCCAACATTGCGGGTCAGAAGAAGCGTTTTGAAATCCTGCGGCGCCACATCTTTCAGAATCGCAAGATGCTTTGCCAGACGCTTCTGGTTGAAGTCGTCAGGCGTTATTGCGTGGCGGCGCGGCAGCACAAAATGAACCCCTCCGCTCAAAGCGCCTAACACCTCATCAGGCTCGGTGGTCAACTTAAGAATAGAGTTGCGGCAGGGAGATGATTCTCTTGCCGCCAGGTTTAAGACATCACCGCCACGGCGGTCACAGCAGACTGCTGTATGGGGGTCATTTAAGTAGTCGCCTGCAGAATCGGCGCACCAGTGATAACGCCGCGCATAACGGCTTTCCACATCCATCCCTTGCTGCACCGCACACCACAAACCGCTCGGCAGAAAGAACAATGTGTGGTGGTAGAGTTGGAATCCGTCCTGCAGGGCGGCTGAGTCTACCTTTGCCACAAGTCGGCTGGTTGTGACGAGGCTTTCGGCAAGCGCGGCGCTCAAGCCGAACCGCTCGGCATAAGAGCGGATTTGGTCTGGGGTTTTCCTGCTTGCAGCGCCCTTTCCGCCGGCGACAAATATGCCTAAGTCGCGTTCTGTTCCAGCAAGTGCTACCTTCAACGCGCCGCATACCGTTGTCGTCAAACCGCTTGAGTGCCAGTCAAACCCCAGAAGGCAGCCGAACGCTTGAAACCAGAACGGGTCAGACAGCCGTCTGATGAGGAACGAGGGTGAGTTGAACTCAACGATAAGGCGGCAAACTTCGCGGGCGAGGCGCACCATACGGGAGAAGAGCCATCGTGGCGCGGCACCATAATGGAGCGGCAAATCACAACTTGCCCGTCTCACGGCAGATATACCTCCGCGCTCGCCGTCATCTCTGACGGCAATGGCCAGTAAAGTGGTATCACCCACACTGTCAGTCCGCCGCAGATGAAAACCTCATCATCTGATGTGTTGTAGACACCATCAGGTCCGGGGAGTGTGCAGAAAGCGGCACCGTATCGCGCCGTGTTCAGTGCCCCTTGTGAAGCCGCAAAACTCTTGCTCTGGGGGTCGTATATCTCCGCGGTTGCGAGGGGATTTCCGTCTGATGAAGCACCGCCCGCCACAAGCGCCCGTCCGTCTCCCAACGCCGTCGCTACAGGCAGATACCTTACCTCCCCCAAACTTCCGACCCCGCTTGTGTAAAGCGTTTCATCTCCTACTGCACCGACAAGGTTATCAACGAGAAGTTCGCAGTCTTCTCTTCCCTGATAGGGCGGGATGTAAACGGTTGGGTTTTGTGAATATCCACCGAGGATAAGGACATCGCCTGTGGGTAGTGGGACGGCGGCACCGCCGACGCGCGCCGCAGGCAGTCGTGTCTGCAAAACCGTGTGCCCCAAAGTCCCCGTAAATTGCCACACCTCCACCGTATCAAGAGGATACGGGGATTGGGACTGCCCTACCTGATAGCCCAGTCCGCCTGACACAACAACAAGGTCGTTTTTTGTGGCGCAGGCGCCATAAAGCATTCTGTAGT
This sequence comes from uncultured Planctomycetota bacterium, assembly GCA_964584815.1. Lineage (GTDB taxonomy): Bacteria > Planctomycetota > SKW154 > SKW154 > SKW154 > CAZPBO01. Next base: position 28,033 of record CAZPBO010000001.1, on the reverse strand, counting down.
AACTCACATTGCCGAAAAGAGTCAGAAAGCCGTTTTGGTAATCAATGCGCTCAACGGTGGTGGCAAAGAATAAACTGGGCTGATAGTAGGCGAATCCGCAGAGGATGTAGATATCAGAGCCGAATCGGAAGACGGCGAGGTCTTCGCGTCTGTGGCGCATTAGGATGTTGTAGGGGGTGAAGGTGCGTGTTGCGGGGTCAAAAATTTCTATGGAGTTGGTGGTGTAGTTGCCGTCAAATCCGCCGATGAGCATAACCTTGCCATCAGGCAGGAGAACGGCGGTATGGTTCATCCGCGGGGTTGTCATATTTGCGGATAACTGTGTGAAAGTGCGGGTGTGGGGGTCGTAGATTTCGGCGTCATCAAGGACGAAGTTGCCGTCAAACCCGCCGCATATGAGGACCTTCCATCGGTTGTCGGTGGGGTCAAGGAAGGGTGTGGCGGTGTGCTTGAATCGCGCTTTCGTCATAGCGCCCACATCAAGGAAGTAGTCAAACAGAACGACAAGTGTTTGCGCATCAACAGGAAAAGTAGCAGAAATTTCTGGGGCGAGCAGGGAGTATTGACCTGAAACCGATACAGAGGATATGTCTTGGATGGAGGCAGTGTAGGAGGCTTCGCGTGGGGCGTTCTGTGCCACATCCATCACAATCAGGATGTCGGCGGAGGAGTTTTCGTCAATCTGAAGCGGAGAGGTTGGTGATAGGGTTACCGTGCCGCCCGATGTAGTGCCCGACGCAAGTTCTGTGTCGGCGGTTGTGGCTTTTCCGTCGCCGTCAGCGTCATACCAGAGAGAGATTTTTGAGATGTCTGCGTCGGGGTCGCCGCCGCTGGATGCAACCGAAACCGTAAGACCATTGAGGTTGATAGGCTCAAAATCTGCGGCAAGATGGAGTTGGGCGACAACAAGACCGCTTTGATTTGGACGGGCGACTACCTGCATCGCAGGATGCGCAGAACCTTTTGTTATCGTCAACCGCCCGCCGTCACGAACGCTCACCGTTGCCCCCGAATACGGCACAGAACCCGACATAACACTTGCCGTCGTCTGTATGTCGCTGAAATCGTTGATGTAGCAGGAGACGGAGACCCCCGCCGACACTGTCGGTGCCATATCAAAGGTCACAAGAAATGTCCGCATCGCTCTTTTGGGAAGCGCAAATGTGCCAGTGGACAGAACGACTTCTTTTGAGGCGTTGAACTGTCCGTCCTTTATCTTAACATCCTGCCCACTGATGTAACCGTTTTCGTCGGCATCCAGCCATAACGAGACAGTGCTGATGGCGGTTGCGGGACCATTAAGATGCAGTTTAACGGATGAGAGATATACGCCGTCAACGCGGGCATAAAGGCGGAACTGCATTGCGGGGACTTGGGGATGTCCACGGACGGTTTGGGTTGATGGTGGTGGATTGGTTCCTGAAAGGAAATTGAGTTCTGCTCCGCCTGTTGTGACGGTGAATGTGGCGCTTGTAAGCGGCAAACCTTGGGCAAAGATGCGCCTGCCGCCGGCACTGTTGAGGTTGGACAGCACATCGCCGGCGGTGTTAAGAGAAAGGGAAAAAGTGTCACCATTTGCGGCGTGTCCTGAAAGGTCAGCAAGAACAAAGAAAACCACAGAACGGGTTTCCGTCACCATAACGGGTTGGGAAAGGACAAATGTGACATAGCCGTCATCGGCGTTGAAAGTGCCTGCGGCAATCAGATAGTCGGATGTGACCTCAAAATCCTGGGAACCGTTTGTGTCAAAATAAAGATAAAGAGTGTCCACATCGGTTACCTCATCGGCGCTACCTGTGGCGTGAAGGGTTATTTGGGACACAAAGACAGGAGATTGTCCCTGCACCTCCATAAGGATATGGAGGAGGACGAGTCCTTTCTGGTCGGCGCTGATGTTGGTGTCAGCGGGATTGTTGGGACCCGCCCTAACGGTTAAGACCGTTGGGACCTTAACGGAATGCTTTCCACGCGTGCAGGCGCCAAGACCCAACACCGAAAATAGCAGAAGCCATTGAACCCACCTCATATCAGCAAACCTCACCAAGCCACCTTCTTTCCTTCCTTTTCAAGAATCCTCTCAAAGCGTTTTTTGTCAAGAACTTTCATATACGCATCGTATGGTGTGATGAGCCCGCGTTTGTAGAGGGCGATGACAGAGTCGTCCATCTTTTGCATACCGCGCCCCCGCCCTGCCTCAATCTCGCTCACAATTTTGTCAACGCGCCCTTCGCGGATGATGTTGGGCAATCCCAGAGTCCAGAAGAGGATTTCGCAGGCTGGGACGCGTCCTTTACCGTCGGCGCGCGGGATGAGAGTCTGCGACAGCACCCCTTTGAGAGAGTAGGAGAGCATAGTGCGGATTTGGGGCTGCTGCTCGGGTGGAAAGACATTGATAATGCGGTCAATAGTCTTTGCGGCGGTGTTGGTGTGGAGGGTGGCAAACACCAAAAAGCCCATCTCGGCAAGGCTTATGGCGAGGCGCATGGTCTCAAGGTCGCGCATCTCCCCAACAAGAATGACATCAGGGTCCTGCCGCGCCGCTTCCCTCAATGCGTCCGCAAACGATGGTGTATCTCTGTGCAACTCCCTTTGCGTTATTACACTCCGTTTGTCGCTGTGCACATATTCTATGGGGTCCTCAATCGTTATTACATGCTTTGAAAAGTTGCGATTTATGTAGTCTATAAGGGCGGCAAGGGTGGTGGATTTACCGCTCCCTGTGGGTCCCGTCACAAGAACCAAACCGCTGCGCAGATGGCAGAATGACTCAACCACGGTGGGGATGTTGAGTTCCTCCAGAGTGCGGATTTTTACAGGGATAAGACGAAAAACGCCACCCATACCATCTTTGTGGAGGAAATAGTTAACGCGGAAGCGGGCGAGCCCACCTACCTCATAGGCGAAATCAATCTCCTTGTTTTTCTCAAAACGGCGGCTCTTTTCGGAATCAAGAATCTCATAAAGGAGCGACCGGGTCTGGTCATCGGTCATAGCGGGGAGGTTGAGAGGACGCAGGCGCCCGTGGATGCGGATTTTCGGAACGGTTCCCGCAAGTATGTGGAGGTCGCTACCATCATAGTCGCGAACCGCTTTGAGGAATTTATCAATCCGCGCCATCACTCTTCTTCCTTATACTGCTTACGGATACGGTCGGTGTCATCTGCATAGAAAAGCGCCGTCTCAAACGAAATCTTCCCCTTCTTCAACAACTCAAGAAGACAGTCGTCCATCAGTATCATTCCGTCCTTCCGGGATGTCTGAATAATGGTGGGAATCTGAAATGTTTTCGCTTCACGGATGAGGTTTGCAACAGCAGGCGTGTTGAAAAGAATCTCATAAGCCAGAACACGGGAGGCACCGTCGGTGCTGGGGATGAGTTGCTGGGAAAGCACGCCGCGCAGAGATTCCGAAAGCATGGCACGAATCTGATGCTGTTCTCTGGGCGGGAAGACGCTCAATACTCTGTCAACGGTTCTGGTTGCGTTTGTTGTGTGGAGGGTTCCGAAGACAAGATGTCCTGTTTCGGCGGCGGTTATCGCCATAGAAACCGTTTCAAGGTCGCGCAACTCGCCTACAACAATCACATCAGGGTCTTCGCGCAAAGAGGAGCGCAACGCGGCGTGGAAGTTAAGCGTATCGCGTCCCACCTCCCGCTGCGTCACATTGCAGGACATACTTTTGTGAACGAATTCTATGGGGTCTTCAATCATAACTATATGGTCGTTCCGCTCCTTATTTATTATCTCAATAAGCGCGGCAAGTGTTGTGGACTTTCCACATCCTGCGGGACCTGTGATAAGGACGATGCCGTGGGGATATGTTGTGAGTTTCCGCACCACAGGTGGCAGTCCCAACTCTTTAAGCGAGCGGATTTTTGAGTCAATGATGCGGAAGACACCCCCTATGCCGCGGTGGTGGAGGAAGACATTGGTGCGGTAGCGTCCGTGTTCTGTGGCGTATGTGAAGTCAACCGAATTCCGTTCAAGGAGTGTGCGTCGCTGGGCAGGGGTCATTATCTCCATCAGACGGTTGCGCGCTTCCTCAATCGTCACAACAGGCAGCCTCATAAACTTGAACCTGCCTCCCACACGCACAAAAGGCGGGGAGCCGGAGGAGAAATGGAAGTCACTTGCGCCCAACTCCCGCGCCTTTTCCAGATAAGCACCTATACCGCTCCCTGCTATTCCTGAAAAATCTTCTTCCAGATAGTCAACGCCCTCTGGCATATGTGTGGAGAAAGGTTCCCTCTCCAGGGTAAGAGATATGGCGTCGGCTTCGGCATTCATTTCATCCTCTACGCCCAACTCCTCAAGCAGCGCGTCAACCTTCTGCTCAAGTTCTGTTGTGGGTGCCTCCCTTACGGGCGCATCCCGCCGCCTCTCTATCTCGCGCCGCACCGCCATTATCTCCTCATACTGCTCCTTTGTCAGCACCCCTTCCTCAACAAGAAAAAGTCCGAACGGCATCGCTGGTGCCCTCTGTTGCTTATCCCGCAAAAGACGCGATGCGTCCTGGCGACTCATATAACCTGACACAACTGCAATCCGCGCAAATAACCTGTCACCCTCACTTATCAAGTCTTGAACCCTCAAACACGCCGCCTATATAATAACATCCGAACATATGCGTGACCATTTTTTGAACAATCTTTGCGTGAATATCTTGATGATGTTGTTTTGCGTTGTAGAATTTCTGCTTCACAGGATTGAGGAGCAAGGTAGTGGTTATGACAGACCCCATAGCCGATATGTTGACCCGCATCAGAAACGCCCTGGTGCGTTACAAGGAGAGTGTGGATATCCCGCTTTCCAAGATGAAGAAAGCGATTGCCGATGTGCTGAAGCGGGAGGGCTATATCCGCGATTACGAGGTGCTTGACAGTGGATATGGGGTGCTGCGCATTCACCTGAAATACACCTCAACAGGAGAGCCTGTAATCCAACACATAAAGCGCGTCTCAAAGCCCGGAAGGCGCGTCTATATGGGAGTCAAGGAGATGCCACGGGTTCTAAACGGTATGGGCATCGGCATATACTCAACATCAAAAGGGATTATGAGTGACCGTGAGGCGAGGAAGCAACGGCTTGGTGGCGAATATCTTGCGGAGGTCTGGTGATGTCGCGTATAGGCAAAAAACCTATCCCTGTTCCGACAAATGTTGAGGTCAATATTGAAGGGCGAAAAATAACGGTAAAGGGTCCAAAGGGAACCCTGACACTTGAGCATCGCCCGGAAGTGAGAGTTGAGTGGGACAGCAAGGAGCGGCTCATATATGTGAAACCAGTCAGCGAAGGCAAGAAGTCACGCAAAGTCAAGGCTTTCTGGGGACTCTATCGGGCGCTTGTCAACAATATGGTGGTCGGAGTCTCACAAGGCTTTACAAAGCGGCTGTTCATTGAGGGCAAAGGCTACTCCGCAAGAGTCCAGAAAAACGAACTCATCCTTGAGTTGGGATACTGCCATCCTGTCAGGTTTCCTCTGCAGGAAGGGATAGAAGTGCAGGTAAAGGGCAACTGGATAGAGATAACGGGCGCGGACAAACAGAAGGTGGGACAGTTGGCGGCAAACATCTACCGCTCAAGACCGCCCAATGCTTACACCGGCAAGGGTGTCCGTTATGAGGGACAGGAAATCAAACTAAAACCTGGTAAAGTGCTTGCGGCAGGTAAGGGAATGTAAGGGGCTGGCGTATGAGAACCAAGGAGAAGGTGGAACGCAGAAAGAGACGCCACAGAAGGGTGCGCAAGAAGGTGGCGGGAAGCGCGGAGCGACCACGGATGTCGGTCTTTCGCAGCCTGCGTTATATCTATGTGCAACTGATAGATGATGAGGCGGCAAGAACACTCTGCGCCGCCAGCACATTGGAACCCACCATCCGTGAGCAACTCCGCAAAGAGGGTAAATCAACCAAGGGGAGCGAGGCGGCAAAACTGCTCGGCAAAATCATAGCAGAACGCGCAAAAGCCAAAGGAATAGAGAAGGTCGTCTTTGACCGCGGCGGCTACAAATATCACGGGCGGATAAAGGCACTTGCGGACGCAGCCCGTCAAGCAGGACTCAACTTTTAAGGAGAAACCAAGGTGAGCCAAGTCGTCAGCAGATATGAGATACCCGAGAATCTGCGGGAATGGGTGCTGAAAGTCAACCGCAACGCCAAGATGATGAAGGGCGGCAGGCGTTTCTCCTTCAGCGCCTATGTGGTCGTGGGCAACGGCGAAGGAATTGTGGGGATAGGACGGGGGAAGGCGCGTGAGGTGCCGCTCGCCGTTCAAAAAGCCGTCAACAATGCCAAGAAAGCGCTGATAAAGATACCTGTGGTGGGGGAGGCGCAGACGATACCGCATCCTGTGCGCGCCAAATTTGAGGCATCCCGCGTCGTCCTCATCCCTGCACGCAGCGGAACTGGTGTGATAGCCTGCGCCACAGTGCGCGCTATGTGCGAAGCCGCAGGCATCAAAAACATCCTCACAAAATGCTACGGCTCCACAAACCCCGTCAACCTTATGCGCGCCGTCTTCAAAGCCTTCCTCCAGTTACGCTCAAAAGAGGAAATCGCGGAATTAAGAGGAGTTGAGTTGAGATGATGATACACGATGTGAACAGGATGGTGAGGCGACACAAGCGTCGCAGGCGTGTGGGACGCGGCACATCATCGGGGCGTGGCAAAACCTGCGGGCGCGGCGCAAAGGGTTTCCAATCACGCGCCGGCTCGGGCGGCTATCGTTTCTATGAAGGCGGACAACTACCATTCTATCTGAAAATTCCAAAACGCGGTTTCAGCAACCCCTGCCGCACCGAGTTCGCAACCATAAATTTGGAACACCTTTCCCGATACTTCAAACCGAATGATGTGGTCACCCCCCAACTGCTTCAGGAACGCGGCATTATCAAAGACCCAAAAGATGGTCTCAAAGTCCTGGGGGATGGTGAGATAACCTTCCCGCTTGAGGTGCACGCTCACAAATTTTCAAAGCGGGCAAAGGAGTGCATTGAAGCAGCCGGCGGAAAATGTGTCCAACTCAAGTTCAGACGCGACTACGCTGAAGTGAAACTCTCCCATCTTGCCCGCTTCTTCAAAGAAGGAGAAGAGGTGACTCCGCAAAGTCTTCTTGAACGGAAAGTGATAAAAGAGGTGAAGGACGGCGTTAAGATTCTGGGGAGCGGGGAATTGAGTTTCGCATTAAAGGTGAAGGCACATAGGTTTGAGAGGGAAGCGAGGCGCAAGATACGAGCGGCGGGTGGGGAGGTGATTGAATTGAAGGATGAGCAATGATAGGGACCGCACTGCGGGGAATCTTTACGCTGCCCGACCTGCGCAAGCGGGTGCTCATAACATTTGCGTTGCTCGCTGTAAGCCGTATCGGTTTCTGGATAACCGTTCCTGGGGTGAACTACGATGTAATAGAGGAGATAGCGGGAAGGCAGGCGGGCACCTGGATTGACTTTATCGGCATCGTGACGGGCGGGCGTCTCACAAATGCTTCAATCTTCTCCCTCGGCGTTATGCCGTATATATCTGCTTCAATCATCTTCACAATGCTTGTGAAACTGGTTCCGTCGCTTGAGCGACTGCAGAAGGAAGGACCGCAGGGATATCGCAAGATACAGCAGTATGAGCGCTACGCCACGGTTCTGATATGCATAGTTCAATCATCCTTCATAGTGGCGTGGATGACGAGCATCGCGGCGGGCAACGAGCGCCTTGTCCCCAATCCAACATTCTCCTTCCGCCTGATGGCGATAGTGAGCATGACAGCCGGCACGGTATTTCTGATGTGGCTGGGTGAGCAGATAACCGAATTCGGCATCGGCAACGGTATATCGCTTCTGATAATGAACGGTATAGTGGCGCGGATGCCGGGCAAGTTCTCAATGTTTATAACCAACATAACACGGGCGGTCAGGCAGGGAGTCAATCCCGCCAAAGAGGTTACCGAACTGGCTATCTTTGTCCTGCTTTTTGTCGGCATAGTGGCGTTTGTGGTGCTGATAACGCAGGGACAGCGCCGCATACCCGTTCAGCAGCAGAAACAGACGCGCGGACGCAGGGTGTACGGCGGTATGCGCTATTATCTGCCCCTGCGTGTCAACCAAGGCGGCGTTATGCCCATAATCTTCGCACAAGCAATTCTTATGCTGCCTATTGCGATTATCTCATCCATCCCGGGGTTGCAGTCCATCAGATTCTGGTTCCATTACGGCACATTCTGGTATATTTTCGTCTATGTTCTGCTGATACTCTTTTTTGAGTACTTCTGGACGGCGTTGGTCTTCAACCCTATTGAGATGGCAAATCAACTGCAGGAGCACGGCAACTTCATTCCGGGCATTCGTCCTGGTCGGCGAACGGCGGAGATGCTGGAGTATATTCTGAACAGGGTAGCGCTGGCAGGCGGCACATTTGTCGCCTTCATTGCCATTGTCCCTCAGATTGTCTCAAGCCTTATGGGTTATGACCTCTTCCTTGCTACGATTCTGGGTGGAACAGGAATCTTGATAGTCGTTGGAGTGGCGTTGGAGTTTGTGCAGCGAGTTGAGGCACAACTTCTGGCACGCGAGTATGAGGGATTTATGCGAAAACCAATGCGCGGAAGGTGAGCGATGTTCAAGCGCCTTGTTTTCCTTGGTCCACCAGGGGTTGGGAAAGGAACGCAGGCAAGACGGCTTGCAGCGGACTTCTCGTTGGCACATATCTCCACAGGCGATATTCTGCGGGAAGTTATAAAGCAGAATACCCCTCTTGCGCAGAGGGTGCGCTCATATATGGAGAGCGGAACTCTGGTGCCAGATGAGGTGGTTCTTGAGTTGCTGCTTGAGCGAATGAGCCAGCCAGATGTGAAAGAAGGCTATATTCTGGACGGCTATCCCCGTAACATAAAGCAGGCATATGACCTTGAGAAGGCAGGAGTCGCCGTAGAAGGAGTGGTCTATTTCTACGCTGATGAGGAAACGCTTATTAAGCGCATATCGGGACGCAGAACCTGCCGACTCTGCTCCCGTGTCTACAACATCTATTACGACCCGCCTACGGTTGATGGGAGATGTGAATGCGGAGGAGAGTTGTTCCAACGCAGTGATGACACCGAGGATGTGGTGCGGGCACGCTTGAGAGAGTATAGGCAGAAAACATCCCCTCTGGTGCAGCATTACAAGGAGAGGGGGGTGCTTTGCGAAGTTGACGCAAGCGGCACACCCGATGAGGTCTATGAGAAGTTGCTCCGAGCAATTGAGGCAACCTGACATGAGTCGCATAAGCCGCAAAAGACCGGAAGAGATAGAGATGATGCGGGAGGCGGGGCGAATTGTGGGTTTGATACTGGAAGAGATGGAGCGGATGGCTATTCCGGGGATGGAGACGATAGAGATGGACCGTCGTGCGGCGGAAATCGCCCGTTCTTTTGGCGCACGCATGGCTTTCCTCGGTTACCACGGTTTTCCGGCAAATATCTGTATCTCCATTAACGAGCAGGTGGTGCACGGCATACCGAGCCGTAGAAGGCTTCAGGAAGGCGACATAGTGAGTGTTGATGTAGGTGTGGAGGTGAAGGGGTGGTATGGAGACGCAGCGGCGACTTTCCCTGTGGGCAGGATAACAGCGGAGGCGCAGCGTCTGCTTGAGGTGACAAAAGGCGCCTTGCGAACGGGGATAGAGCACGCGCGTGTGGGGCTGCGACTCTCCCAACTGGCAGGCGCAATCCAGACCTATGTGGAGTCCCGCGGTTTCAGCGTCGTCAAGGACTATGTCGGACACGGTATCGGGCGTAAACTCCACGAGGAGCCCCGTGTCCCCAACTTTGTAGACCCCTCAGTCATTCGCAATGATGTGGTCTTTGAAACAGGTCTCACACTGGCTATAGAACCGATGGTCAATGCTGGAGGAAGCAAAGTTAGGAGATTGGCGGACGGCTGGACGGTGGTGACAGCAGACGGCTCTTTAAGCGCCCACTTTGAGCACACAGTCGCCATAACCGATAAGGGTCCTATAATCCTCACCACACCATAACGCTTTTGCTTGAAACTGGGGTAATCTCCGCATATTTTATGCTGGATAAGAATGGTCAGATTTAAGGAGGACCTGATGGCACAGGCGGAGAAGATACGCAATATTGCACTGATGGGGCATTCAAGTTGCGGCAAAACATCACTTGCGGAGGCGATTCTCTACGCCGCAGGAGCGACAACGAGAAAAGGCGACCCCGCCGAAGGAACATCTATCCTTGACTTTGAGGAAGAGGAGCGCGAGAAGAAGATAACCATAAATGGTGCGACCGCCTTCCTCAACTGGCGCGACTGCCTTATTCACCTCGTTGACCTGCCAGGTTATCTTGACTTTTTGGGCGAGATGGCTTGCGGTCTTATGCCTGTTGAGGCGGCTTGCGTGTGCGT
>CAZPBO010000001.1:15049-17547 GCA_964584815.1 uncultured Planctomycetota bacterium | reverse complement strand
TTCATTGAAAAAATCGTGGAAACCGACGAGGAGTTGATGGAGAAATATCTGGGCGGGGAGGATGTGAGCCGCGAGGAGTTGCTTACAGCACTGAGGAAAGCGCTCAAACGAAGAGAGATTGTGCCGATATTTCCAACATCAGCAAAAACCGATGCTGGGGTTGTGGAACTGCTTGATTTTGTGGTGGAGGCGCTGCCCAACGCGCTGCAACCACCCCCAAAGAAGGTCAAAAAAGGCGAAGAGGAGGTAGCCCTGCCAGCAGGAGAGGACAAGCCGTTTTTGGCACAGGTATTCAAGATTCTGACAGACCCATATGTTGGAAAGTTGGCTTTTTTCCGTGTCTATGCGGGTAAACTGGCTGTGGGAGAGACATTCTACAACCCGCGTATTGGGAGGAATGAGAGGGTCGGCGCCCTTTACAAGGTGATGGGAAAGGAACAAAAGGCGGTGGATGAATTGGGAGCGGGTGAGTTCGGTGCCATCAGCAAAATTGAGGACATAAAGATTGGAGATACACTCTGCTCTCCAGAAAATGTGTTGGTGATAGAGCCGCCGAAATTCCCCGAACCGATGGTCTCCTATGCGGTGATACCCAAAAGCCGTGGAGATGAGGAGAAGATAAGCACAGCCCTTTCGCGGCTCGCGGAAGAAGACCCCACATTTGTGGCAAAATGGGAGCACGAGACTGGAGAACTGGTGATAAGGGGTAACTCCACCCTTCATCTTGATATGATGATGAAGAGACTGCGCCGGCGTTTCGGTGTGGAGATACAGACACGGCTTCCCAAGATAGCGTATCGTGAGACAGTGATGGCGCGGGCAGAAGGGCACTACAAGCACAAAAAGCAGACAGGCGGTCGTGGGCAGTACGGCGAGGTCTATCTGCGTGTTGAGCCCCTTGAACGGGGCAAAGGGTATGAGTTTGTAGACGCGGTTGTAGGGGGAGCGATACCGCGCCAGTTTATCCCCAGTGTTGAGAAAGGGGTGCAGAAAGCGATGGAGAAAGGGGTGATGGCGGGGTTTCCTGTTCGGGATGTGAAGGTGACGGTGTATGATGGGACACACCACAGTGTTGACTCAGATGACTACTCCTTCCGTCTGGCAGGAGAGCGGGCGTTTCACGACGGTATGAGCAAGGCAAAACCTGTGCTTCTTGAGCCGATAGTGGACATAGAGGTGGTGGCGCCGACAAAATATATGGGGGATATAATAAGCGACCTGAACGGTCGGCGGGCGCGGATTACAGGAACCGAAACACTTGCTGACCAGCAGGTGATCCGTGCAAAAGTTCCGCTTTCTGAAGTCCTCACCTACTCCACCCAGTTGCGCTCAATAACAGGTGGAGAGGGAACCTACACTATAACTTTCAGCCACTACGACATCGTGCCGCCCAATATCGCTCAACAGATAGTGGAGCGCCTGAAAGCGGAAAAGGAACAACAGAAATAGAATGGAAGGAGAAGCGTTATGGCGAAGGTATCGTTAGAGGAGTTGCTGCAGGAACTGGTGGAGAGGGATGGTTCCGACCTCCACATACTGGCGGGAAGTCCTCCGCGTATCAGGGTTGACGGGAAGTTGGTCAATGTTGGCGCAGAACCGCTTGACCCTGAGGACACGCAGAGGTTGATTTACGCCATCCTTGACAACGAGCAGATAGCCCGTTTTGAGCGCGACCTTGAGTTGGACCTATCATTTGGCATATCTGGGCTGGGGCGATTCCGCACAAATGTCTATATGCAGAGGGGGACGGTAGCGGCGGCATTGCGGCGTGTTCCCTGGGAGATATGGCCACTTGAAAAACTGGGGCTTCCCGTCAAACTTCTTAAAGAACTGTGTCAGAAACCTAAAGGACTTGTGCTGGTAACCGGCGCCACAGGCAGCGGTAAATCCACCACCCTCGCCACGATGCTTGATTACATAAACCAGATACGGCAAGGACACATAGTCACCATAGAGGACCCCATAGAATTTGTGCATCGTCACAGGGGTTGTATGGTCTCCCAGCGGGAGATAGGGTCTGACACCCGTTCATTCCACGCTGCGCTGCGTTCCGTTCTCCGTCAGGACCCCGACATAATCCTGATAGGCGAGATGCGCGACAAGGAGACGATAGAAACAGCATTGACCCTTGCGGAAACAGGGCATCTGACTCTGGCAACCCTCCACACATCTGATTGCGTGCAGACGATAAACCGAATAGTGGATGTCTTTCCCAGCCACCAGCAGCAGCAAGTGCGCACGCAACTGTCGTTTGTGCTTCAGGCAATAATATGTCAGCAACTTCTGCCGCGTGCTTCCGGCAGAGGACAGATACTCGCTGCAGAGATTATGGTCGCCACCCCTGCTATAAGGAGCCTCATCCGTGATGATAAGGTTCACCAAATATACAGCGTCATCCAGACAGGCGGAAGGCTCGGTATGCGGACGATGAACCAGGCGCTTGCCGAACTCGTAAAAGCGCGTAAGATAAGCGAAGAAGAGGCTTTCTCCCGCTCCAC
>CAZPBO010000001.1:0-14949 GCA_964584815.1 uncultured Planctomycetota bacterium | reverse complement strand
GTTGACCTGCACAAGGTTCTTGTGGAAGACGATGTTCTTGAAGTTCTGCCCCAAGATTTGGCGACATATTATCAGGTGCTGCCGCTCGCTAAGGTTGATAAGGTCTTAACTGTTGCCGTTTCCAACCCCTTTGATGTTTTGAAACTGGACGACCTCCGTATCGTAACAGGGCACGAAATCCGCCCCGTTATTGCAACACAAACCGCCATAAGGGAGGCAATTAGGCGAAACTATAACAAGCAAGAACAACTTATGGAAAACCTCATTGAGAACCTCGCTCAGCAGAAGGCTTCAATGGATGATGGACTTGTGATAGAGGAGAAGAAAGAAGACGGCTACGATATAAGCGCTGAGTTGAGCGACGCGTTGACGGGCAAAGACTCGCCCATCGTGAAATTGGTCAATATGATTGTGTATCAGGCGATAAAAGAGAAAGCCAGTGACATCCATATAGAGCCGTTTGAGAAGCAGGTTCGTGTTCGCATTCGTGTTGACGGCAGACTGCGCGAAATTCTGACCCCACCAAAGCGCCTCCTCAACGCAATAGTAAGCCGTATAAAGATAATGAGTGAGATGGACATCGCCGAAAGGCGTATCCCGCAAGACGGAAAGTTTAAACTGCTGATTGAGGGACGCCATGTTGACTTCCGTGTCTCAACCCTCCCCACCATACACGGCGAAAAAACGGTTATCCGTGTTCTTGACACATCCAACCTCGCTTTCAGTCTTGATGATTTGGGATTTGAGCAAAAGTGTCTTGAGGAGTTGCGCGCTGCCTGTCACGCCCCTTACGGAATGGTCATCATCACAGGTCCTACAGGTTCGGGTAAGTCAACAACCCTTTATTCCATAATCCGAGAAATAATGAGCGACACCATAAACATCATAACTGTTGAAGACCCCGTTGAGTATCAAATGGACGGCGTCAATCAGGTTCAGGTGGCGCCAAAACGGGGCTTGACCTTCGCATCAGCGTTGCGCTCCATTCTTCGTCAGGACCCAGATGTGATTCTGGTGGGTGAGATTCGCGATATGGAGACGATGGATATAGCGGTTAAGGCAGCACTAACAGGACACCTTGTCCTTTCTACTCTTCACACAAACGACTCCTCACAGGCGATTTTGCGCATGGTTGATATGGGTGTTGACCCGTTTATGGTTTCTGCGGCGGTTCTGCTGTTCTCCGCGCAGCGTCTTGCCCGAAGACTCTGCCCACACTGCAAACAGCGCGTTGACCCCCTACCCCCTAAAGACCAACTCCTCCGCGTCGGTTTCACAGAGGAGGAGGTGGAAGACCCGAAATTCAAGATGTATAAAGCGGTGGGGTGCTCAAGATGCGGGCAAACCGGATACCGCGGAAGATTCGCACTGCTTGAGACCCTTGTGGTCACCGACCCCATAAAGCGGATGATTGTGGACGGTGTTTCCGTTCAGGAAATAAAGAAATACGCCATACAGAAACAGGGTATGGTGACGGTAAGACGCGCAGGTCTTATGAAAGTTATGCGTGGAGAGACATCGCTTGAAGAAGTGCTGGCGGTGAGCCTCGCAGATGAGGTTAAGTAAGGAGAGTCAGGATGCCGGAATTCAAATATGTGGCGCGGGACGAGAAGGGACAAAAAGTTTATGGGACGATAGCGGCTGATACGCTGGGCGACGCTAAAGTTGAACTGCGACGCAAAAATCTTGTCATCGTCTCCCTTGAGGCAAAGACAGAAAAGGTAAAAAGGAAAACTGTTGGCAGAAAACCGCGGGTGAGACTGCGAGACCTTGCTATTTTCACACGACAACTCTCCACGATGATTTCGGCAGGCATCCCAATACTGGAATCGGTAGAGGTTCTGGTGGAGCAGGCAGAAGACCCCGGATTTAAGGATGTGTTGCGCGAGATAGCAGAAGCGGTGCGGGCAGGAACCGACCTTTCCGAAGCGATGTCCCAACACCCCGATGTTTTCAAAGACCTCTATGTCAACATGATACGCGCAGGGGAAGCGTCGGGTCAGTTGGATGAGATTCTGAACCGCCTCGCCGAGTACCTTGAGGAAACAGACGCCCTTCGCCGCGAAATCAAATCCGCTATGACTTATCCTGCCGTCTCCCTTACTATGATTGTGGGTATCGTTATCGTCCTCCTTGTCTTTGTCATCCCAAGATTTGAGAAGATATTCGTTGCTATCAAGCGCCAAGCAAAGTCGTTTGAACTCCCGCTCCCCACCCAGATACTGTTCAAAGTGAGCCACTTTGTGCGCGAAAATACGATGATCTGGGTTCCCGCCTTGGTGGGTCTTGTCGTTGTGATTGTGCTTGCTACAAGAGGAGGTAAAGGTTCTTATCTCAAAGATTACATACTCTTGAAACTGCCTGTTATGGGACCGCTTATGCACAAGGTCGCTTTAAGCCGTTTTGCCAGAACATTCGCCACACTTCTCCAGAGCGGCGTTCCCATTCTCGCCACCCTTGATATAGTCGCGACCACAACAGGCAACAAGGTCCTTGAGAAAGCGATAGTTGAGGCGAGCCAAAGCATACAGGAAGGAGAGCCGCTTGCCGTGCCGCTTGCCAAAAGTGGCGTTTTCCCAAAGATGGTGACGCGAATGGTGCTTATAGGAGAGCGAAGCGGCGCCCTTGAAACGCTCCTCTCAAAGATTTCCGACTTCTACGATACAGAAGTAAAGGCGACGGTGAAGCAACTGACATCCCTTATTGAACCCATTATGATACTTCTGATGGGTGTTGTGGTAGGCGGCGTGGTGATGGCGGTCTTCCTGCCCATATTCAAAATGGCTGGTGCGGTTGGACGCCATTGATGAGGTTTTTGCAACTTCACGGCTTTCTTCTCTGCATCGTCAGAATCGTCGTTGCCGCCACTGCAAGGTTATATATCTGGCAGCGACCAGAAACCATCCCCCATAGCATGCTTGCCGTCGTTAATACCCTCCTTGTGACCGTTCTGCTCGCTTCTTGCATATTCCTCATCGTATGGCGTTTGAGACCTCGCTCCATAATGCCACAACTCATTTTTGACGCCGTCGTCGTTTCCTTCGTTCTGTATCTCACCGGTGGGGTTGCATCTCCGTTTCTCTTTCTCTTCTTTGTTGTTGTCGCTCTTGGCGGCGCGTGGGGCTCAATCAGAACCGGGCTTGCCTTCGCCACCGCCTTTCTTGCCGTCACATCAACCATAACCCTCCTCTACACAAAAGGTATCACCTTTTCTATTCCATCTGATGTCGCAAAGGCGGGTCTCTCCAACTGGCAAGCACGCCTCGTCATACAAGGTTCCCTTGCCCTTCTTGTGGCACTGCTAAGCGGGAGGTTAGCGTATGCGTCGCGCTCCGTCCAACTCCTTTATCGCCCCATATTGGACAACATCGGAGAAGGCGTCTTCGCTATGCTCAAATCAGGAAAGGTGATATACGCCAACCGCCGCCTCCTTGAGATACTCTCCCTTAAAGGAACTGACGACATAACGGGCAAAGATATATGGAATGTTTTGAGCGCACCCCGTTTCGGTGAAATCAGGGCAGTGCTGCGCAAGGGCTTTACCACCGCAGAGATAGAGATGCAAACCCCCGACGGTTCTGTAAAGGTGTTTGAGATGCGATGTTGGCTGTTGCGGGGGCACCGCGGACGCCCTATCGGCAAGGTGGTGATGCTGTCAGACCTGACCGTTAGAAGGCAACTGGAGCAGACAAGAGCCCGCGCCAGCAGACTTCGCGAACTTGAAGAAATGGCGGTGGGACTTGCTCACGAGTTGAGAAATCCCCTGGCGTCCATCCGGGGATGCGCGCAGCAATTGGCGAAACTCCACTCCTCAAACACGCTTCATAAAGAGTTGGCGGACATAATCGTTCGCGAATCAGACCGTCTTGACAACATCGTGGCACGGTTTATGGACCTGGCACGCCCAAGACCACTTATCGCGGTTCGCACCGATATGGCAGCCTTGATTGAAGAGGTTGTAAATATGTTGCGGCGCAGACCCGAGGCTGCCTCCATTCAGATTGAAGTGAAAAACAGCCGTCGTCCCGTTCTCCACTGCGACCCCGAAAGAATAAAGCAGGTCTTCCTCAACATCGCTATAAACGCGCTTGAGGCGATGCGTGGCAGCGGAAAACTGTTAATAGAACTGACAGAAGGGGCTCCCGACGCCCTTGTGTCTGACCACCAGACAGTTACGCCGGCAGACGGCATCATCATCCGTTTCACCGACACAGGACCTGGTATCCGCAGTAAGGACTTGGACAGGATTTTTCTGCCGTTTTTCACGACCAAAGCCGATGGAGTGGGAATGGGACTGGCAATCGCCAACAAAAATGTCGCCGAACACGGAGGCTTCATAACTGTGGATTCACATCTCGGCAAGGGAACAACCTTTACTGTATGGCTACCCCGTGTTCCGAAGCGCTCTGGAGGGAGAAGTGTTGCCGAAGGTGTTGGTGGTTGACGATGACAAGGGAGTTTTGGACACCCTCAGGATTATCCTGTCTGAGGCAGGACATAAGGTGGTGACAACTCCAGACCCTGTTTACGCGCTGAACATCATAGAGGTTGAGCGACCTGATGTTGTGGTTGAGGACATAAGAATGCCGGGGATGGACGGCATAGAACTTTTGAGACGGATAAAGTCGCGGTGGCCGAAACTGCCCGTTGTGATAATAACAGCGTTCTCAACCTGGGAGAATGCGGTTCAGGCGATGCGTCTTGGCGCTTTTGATTACATAAAGAAGCCATTTGACATAAACCAGTTGCGGCTTGTGGTGGCACGCGCCGCCGCCGCTTACGAAGCCCTCAAAGCCGGCAAAAAACCCTTCTTTGAAGTGGGGCAGATTGTTGGAGCGTCTGAAGGAATGAAGACGGTGCTTGATATGGTGGAGCGGGTTGCTCCCACCGACACCACAGTCCTTATTCTTGGTGAGTCTGGAACAGGCAAGGAACTGGTCGCACGCGCCATACATATGAAATCGCTCCGATACTCAGAGCCTTTTATCGCTGTCAACTGCGCTGCTTTTCCTGAAACCCTCCTTGAATCCGAACTCTTCGGCTACAAAAAGGGCGCCTTCACAGGTGCCACCTCCGACAAAGCAGGGCTTTTTGAGGTCGCCCACAAAGGGACTCTGTTTCTTGACGAAGTGGCGGAAATTCCTCTTCCGACGCAGGCGAAACTGCTGCGCGCCATTGAAGAACGAGAATTCTATCGCCTCGGCGACACATCCCCTCGTCAGGTGGATGTCCGTTTAATCGCCGCCACCAAACAACCACTTGAAGAACGGGTTCGCGAGGGAACCTTCAGAGAAGACCTTTTCTATCGCCTTAATGTGATACCCATATCCATCCCCCCTCTTCGGGAAAGACAGTCGGATATTCCGCTGCTGGCGGGACACTTTCTGCGCAAATACGCCAAACAGATGGGCAAGGAGATAGAAGACTTTGAACCAGCAGCCCTTGAGAAATTGATGAGCCATTCCTGGCCTGGGAATGTGCGCGAACTTGAAAATGTGATTCAACGCGCCGTCGCGTTCTGCACCACAGAGAAGATAACAGAAAACGACATATTCATAACTGCCGAACCGCTTGAGGCAAAGACGCCCTCAATACCAGAAAACTTCAATCTTGACGCCTACATTGAGGAATTGGACAGAAGTTTTGTGGAGGCGGCTTTGAAACAGACGGGCGGCTCAATTCAAGAGGCGGCGAAACTGCTGGGCATCACTGTGCGCGCGCTCCGATACAGGATAAGCAAATACCGTCTGTGAATCCCACTCCTTTGCGGTCTATGACGATGTGGCGACGCCATTTCGGTGATTCTTTCAGCGCATCACGGCGCCAGTGCACACCCCGTGACTCCCGTCTTTCATACGCCGCGCGTGCCACAAGATACCCCACCGTCAACATATTCTGCAGTCGCCATCCCGCTACCGACTCAAATCGGTTCCACAACACATACCTACACCAGAAACCCAACCTCTCAAGCGCCTCTTTCAGACCGGACTCATCCCGCTCTATTCCCACATTCCACCACATCAATGCCCGCAGCGAGTCTTCCACATCCCGAACCAGTATCCGCTCCGTGCGCGGGAGGTTTTCAGCCGCCATTTTGCGCACCACAACTCCTTTTCTGCGCACATCTTTGAGCAACGCCCTGCCTGTGCGCCGACCCATCACCAGACCCTCAAGGAGGGAGTTGGAGGCGAGGCGATTGGCGCCGTGGAGTCCTGTTGCCGCTACCTCGCCGCAGGCATAGAGTCCCTCAAGTGTTGTGCGTCCGAACAGGTCGGTTCGCACCCCGCCGATAAAGTAATGAGCAGCGGGGCGCACCGGCACCCTGTCGCGGGCAAAATCTATGTCAAACGCCGCGCACAGCCTTGTCAGACCCGGAAATCGCGTCTTTATCTTTTCCGCATCAAGATGACGGCAGGAGAGATAGACCTGTGTATCGGATGTCCTTTTCATCTCCTCAATTATGGCGCGGCTGACCACATCTCGCGGTGCCAACTCACCCGCCTTGTCATACCTCAACATAAAACGCTCACCGAAGCGGTTGAGAAGGTGTGCCCCCTCACCCCGCACCGCCTCCGATATCAGCGCCCTTATCGCACCCGCAACATACAGCACCGTTGGATGGAACTGCACGAACTCCATATCGGCGACACTGGCTCCCGCCCTGAACGCCATCGCAATGCCGTCACCCGTGGATATCTCGGGATTGGTCGTCTCCCTGTAAACCTGCCCCGCCCCGCCTGTTGCCAGAACCACCGCACGCGCCCATACCAGAAGCCTTTCCCCATTTCTTGTCTGAACAAGTGCGCCCACACAGCGCCCGTCCACGGTCAGAAGGTCCACCACAAAGGCGCGCGGCATAAACCTTATGGACGCGGTGGCATAGGCGCGTTCAAGCAAGACGCGCTCTATCTCGGCTCCTGTGGCATCACCCTTTGCGCGCAGAATCCGCGCCTCGGAGTGTCCTCCCTCCCGCGCCAGCGCATAGTCTTCCCCTTCCTTGTCAAACTCTACCCCCATATCCGCCAGTTCTTTCACCGCATCCGCACCCTCGCCCAGTATCGTCTCCACCGCATCTTCATCGCACAGACCACACCCTGTCTTTATGGTGTCCCTAATATGAGACGAAAGTGCTTGTTTTGTGAAGGCGGCGGCGATACCGCCCTGTGCCAGCGCAGTAACCGTCTCCTCTGGCACATCCTTTGTCACCACCAAAACTTTAGCGGAACGGCTCACTTCAAGGGCGCAGCGCAACCCCGCAATCCCGCTGCCGATGATGAGAACATCGGTTAGGCGGTGTGGCAACTCAAGACTGTCAAAGCCGCAGAGGTAGCGGGGAGAGTTTATCAACGGCGCTCCTCCAGCGCGGTGTTTATTGCTTCATCTAGGGGTGGGTGTAGCACCCCACCCTCCCATATTATGGCGGTGACCAACTCGGCAGGGGTCACATCAAAGGCGGGGTTGTAGACGGCGACATCAGGGACGGTTATTGCAAGGCGTCCCCAGACACGGCGCACCTCATCGGGGTCGCGCTGCTCTATGGGAATTGAGCCGCCATCAGGGCAGCGTAGGTCAAATGAAGTTGAGGGGGCGACAGGATAGAACGGAACGCGGTGGCGCGCCGCCAGAACCGCCACCTGATATGTCCCTATCTTGTTGGCAAAATCGCCGTTCCTTGCAACCCTGTCCGCTCCCACAACGCACGCATCTATACGATGGTTG
The DNA here is from genome assembly GCA_964584815.1 of uncultured Planctomycetota bacterium. Classification (GTDB taxonomy): domain Bacteria; phylum Planctomycetota; class SKW154; order SKW154; family SKW154; genus CAZPBO01. The sequence continues at coordinate 7,230 of CAZPBO010000001.1, read as the reverse complement.
CAAAGAAGCGAACCCACCATATTGTCGCAGATGAGCGTGACGGGAACACCAACACGGCGCAATTCCCAGCAGGTCAGGCGCGCTCCCTGAAGCAGCGGTCTTGTCTCGCAGGCGTAGACCTTTATGCGGCGCCCCTGCGACGCCACCGTATATATCACCCCCAGCGCCGTCCCTATTCCGCAGGTCGCCAAAGCACCTGCGTTGCATATCGTCAACACTGTCGGCTCGTCAGGCAGAAGCGCGGCACCGCACTCCCCCATCTTCCTGCACAACTCCACATCCTCGTCAAAGAGCGCTTTTGCGGTCTGAAAGAGCGCCTGTTTTATCTCCGCTGCGCCGCTACCCTCACACTCCCTCGCCGCCGCCTCCATACGCTCCAAACAGTTGCGAAGGTTGACCGCCGTCGGACGACTGGAAAGCAAATAATTCTTCACCTCCGCCAACCTGCTCCATAAACGCCCTTCCTCCTCAATGCCACGAATCCCAAGGTAAAGCCCAAAAGCGGCGGCTACGCCTATCGCCGGCGCACCACGCACAACAAGTCGCTTTATCGCATCCCAGACCCCGCCAACATCCTCAAGCCTTATATAAGACTCTTCCTGCGGCAACGCCGTCTGGTCAAGCAGAACAAGCGCTCCGTCCTCGTCACCGTCCCAGTAGAGTGTGCGAAAAGGAAGTTCAACAGCCATATGTAGCATCCTTAAAGACCAAGTTTTTTGCGCAGTTCGGAACTGGAGGCTATAGTTTTTGTGTGCGATTCCTCAACATACCGCCTGATGTTTTCTGCGATTTTCTTATTTGACAGAGCAAGGATTCTTGCCGCAAGCAAGGCAGCGTTTACAGCACCTGCCTTGCCCACCGTTGTAACAGCGGTAGGAACACCTTTCGGCATCTGCAAAGAGGCAAGCATTGCGTCTACTCCGTTGAAAGGACCTGCGGCAACAGGAACGCATATAACAGGCAGGGTGGTGTGGGAGGCAATAACGCCGCCCAGATGCGCCGCATAACCCGCAATCGCTATTATCACACCAAAACCGTTACGCCTTGCGTCCTTTGCGAAACGGATTGTCTCATCTGGTGTGCGGTGGGCACTTAAAAGGAAAAACTCGCTTTCAACGCCAAGACCGTCAAGCGTCTCCTTCGCGATAGCAGCGTAGTCGGAGTCCGAAAGCGAGCCCACAACAACCGCAACCTTCATAACACCTCTCCTGTTATGCGCTCAAGGAGTTCAATATAACGGCTGCGGGTTTTTTGGACAACCTGATTCGGCAAAGGCGGAGGCGGCGATTTTCTGTCCCAATTTGTGGCAAGAAGATAATCGCGGACAATCTGTTTATCAAACTGCTGGAGGCGTTGTTGCCTGTAGGCGGTGGCGTCCCAGTAACGGCTTGAATCGGGGGTGAGCAACTCATCTATCAGGCAGGGTTTTCCGTCAATGAATCCCCACTCAAATTTTGTGTCGGCGAGGATGAGGTCTTTCTTGAGCAGCAAGTCGGCGGCTTCTTTGTAGATTTTGATGGACTGCGCAAATAGCAACTGCGCCGTCTCCTTCCCAACTTCAGCGCAGATTTGCTCAACCGTTACGGGCTCATCGTGTCCAACCTCTGCTTTTGTGGTGGGTGTCAGGATAGGTTCTGGGAGTTTGGCTCCTTTTTTGAGTCCGTCAGGAAGCCTATGCCCGTAGGCTGTGCCATCACGACAATAGGACTCCCACGCTGAACCGGCAAGATATCCCCTGACTATGAACTCATACGGTATAACATAAGCCTTGCGGACAAGGGTTAGCCTGCCGCGCCATTCATCCGGCACATCCAGCCCATCTGCGTTGCAGGTTACATAATGGTTTGGAATCGCGCTGAAATGCTCAAACCAAAAACGGCTTATCCGCGTTAGCACCACACCTTTGTCGGGGATTTCGGGCTTGAGCACAAAATCAAAAGCGGAAATTCTATCTGTTGCCACAAGCAGAAGATGGTTTTCATCCACCTCGTAGATGTCGCGAACTTTACCGCGGCGAAGCAGTCTTATCCCCACTCATTTCTCCTTCTTTTGCTCCTTCAACTTCTTTCTGAACTCAAGCATACACTTTCTGGAGCAGAAATGGTAGGTTTTGCCGCCGGGGCGCACCCAGACAAACGGCTTTTCGCCCTTTTTGGGGTCAATGGTGAATTTCTTTCCACAGTTGGCGCAGGTATAGGTTTTGACCCCCTCTTCTTTACGCTTTTTGACCTCGCGGCATTTGAGTCCTTTTGGCAGTTCAAACTCCGACAGGTCAATTTCGGCTTCCTTGACCGATTTGACTTTCGCTTTTGCCGCCACCTCAACCGTTCCCAAGTCAAGATAAACCTCCAGTTTGAGCGGAAAACCTTTCACCTTGTCCAATGCGTTAGCAAGCGGCTTTGAGAGCATGCCCGCCTCGCGATAAAACCGTATCACCGACTGCGGCACATTCAGTTTGTCGGTCAGCCAGATGTTGAAGGCAATACGAGAGTCTTCTTTGATTATCACCTGTCGGGCTTCGTAACCCGCTATTTTGGCTGTTTTTTTGGTTTCGACGACTTCGGCGCTGATGTCCTTTATGACATTGCCGCTTTTATCAAGGAGGAACCCCATCCGCGGCGCTTTCTCCTTGCGCTCAAGCAGCGGCATGTGGTTGAGGGCGTCCACCATCTTGGCTCGGTTCCGCTCGCGTTGCTGCCGCAACTCCTCAAAATAGGAGAAATGCGTCTCCACATACTCTTTTTTGTTCAGGTCAATCTCCCAGATAAGGCGCTTATCCAGCCTGACTATGCATACCACGCCCGCTTTCTCATCCACCAACTTCAACCTGTCGCCAACAACAAGCAGTTTCTGTTCCCGTTCCTCTTCTTCGCCACCGATTATTCCGTTTGAGACCTGCTCCACAATGAGTCCTTTTTGCTTGTTGGGCGTCTCTTTCTGCTGCGCAAAAAGAGGCAAGGTGGCGGCAAGCAGTATCGGCAAAATCCAGCGCATATCACAATCCTCCATTCCGTCTGTTAGACGGCTGAAATCGCAGTTTCTTCTACGGGCTATTTACGCTTCTTCCTTATCAGGTCGGCAATTCTGTCAAGCGCTTTCTGCAGATTCTCTTCGGAGTTGGCGTATGAGAAGCGTATGAAACCAGCACCAAACTCACCAAAACATGTGCCGTCCAGACAGGCAACCCCTGCTTCCTCAAGGAGCATGGAGGCGAGTCCTTTGAAGTCGGTGCCGCACATTTTCGCCGCTTCTGTCACATTGGCAAACGCATAGAAAGCGCCTTTTGGCATAACGCAACGGATACCCTCTATTTCGTTGAGTCCGTTGACGAAGAGATTACGCCTGCGCTCAAAGATAGCCATCATTTTATTGGACTCATCCTGCGGACCGCGCAACGCTTCAACACAGGCGCGCTGGTTGAAAGCACAAGCGCAGGAGTCAATGTTGGTCATAAGACGAGCAAAGAACCACGCCATCTTCTCGGGTGCTACGCCGTAACCCATACGCCATCCCGTCATCGCGTATGTTTTTGAAAAGCCGTTCAAAATAACAGTCCGCTCAAACATCCCAGGAACGGAAGCAATGCTTTCAAACTTGGCACCGTCATAAAGCATCCTGTCGTAAACCTCATCTGACAGGATATAGAAATCGTGCTTTTGCGCAAGTTCTGCGATGCGCTCAAGGTCTTGACGGGTCAGAACACCACCTGTGGGGTTTTGGGGGGAGTTGATTATGAGAAGCCTTGTTCGCGGTGTGATAAGCGACTCCAACTCGTCAATGTCAAAGCGGAAATCAAACTCCTCACGCAGAGCGATGGGGACAGGTTTTGCGCCGATGAAGTTTATCAGGGACTCATATATGGGGAATCCTGGGTTGGGATATATGACCTCATCGCCGGGCTCAACAACGCAGAGAAGGGTGAAGAGAATAATGGGCTTTGCGCCGCTTGTGACGCAGACATTTTCGCGGGTGACGGAGATGTTGCGGGTTTGAGAGATGTATTCGGCGATGGCGTCACGCAACTCAGGGATTCCGGGACTTGGCACATAGTGGGTGAAGCCTTCATCAAGGGCGCGTTTTGCGGCTTCGCGGATGTTTTCGGGAGTGTCAAAGTCGGGCTCACCAATCTCAAGGTGAATAATATCGCGTCCCTGCGCCTCCAACTCCTTCGCACGGGCAAGCACATCAAAGGCGGTTTCTGTGCCAAGACGAGCCATCCTCTCTGCAAACCTTATCGCCATTTCAAGCCTCCTTAACAAGGACACTTCATATTTTGACAGGCGGCAGAGAAAAATCAATCACAGGGTTGGAATTTGGATATAGGTAGAATGTTAGTAGCGCAGGACGGTGGAACCCCAGGTTTTTCCTCCCCCGAAGGCGACGAACATAAGGAGGTCGCCGCGGTTTATTTTGCCTGCCCGAACCGCCTCATCAAGCGCTATAGGGACGCTGGCAGCGCTTGTGTTGCCGTAGCGGTCAAGGTTGACATATATCTTTTCAAGAGGGATGCCGAAACGGTCGGCAGCCGCCTTCAGTATGCGCATGTTAACCTGATGCGGAATTATGTAACGGATGTCGTCAGGTCCTATGCCGAGCGTTTTGAACTCGTGCTCCAGCATATTGCACATTTCGGTGACGGCAAATCTGAATATTTCGCGACCGCGCAGGTGCATATAATGCAGGCGTTTGTCAACGGTTTCGTGGGTTGCGGGCATCCGCGAGCCGCCTGCCGGCAGCACCATCATCTTGTCGTCCAGTTCGGAATACAGGTTGAAGGAGAGAAAACAGGAGTCGCCGTTGGACGGACCGAGAACCACCGCACCGGCACCGTCTCCAAAAAGGATGCAGGTGTTTCTATCCTGATAGTCGGTGATTTTGGTGAGGGTTTCAGCACCCAGAACGAGAACATGGCGGAAAAGTCCCGCCTCAATGAAGGACGCACCGATAGCGCAGCCGTAAACAAAACCCGAGCAGGCAGCGAGGATGTCAAAGGCAGGGATCTTACGGCAGCCAAGGCGCTTTTGAAGGTAGCAGGCAGTGGATGGGAATATGGTGTCGGGAGTGATGGTGCCAAGGACAATAGCGTCAATGTCCTCTGGAGCCAGTCCAGCCGCTTCTATCGCCTTTCTGGCGGCTTCAGTGGCAAGGTCGGCTGTGGTTTCGGAGTTGCGCACCACGCGACGCTCCCTGATACCTGTGCGCTCAACTATCCATTCATTTGATGTGTCAATAAGGTAGCAGAAATCCTCGTTGCGCAGGACTGCATCAGGAGCGTGTGCGCCTGTCCCGAGAATCTTCACCTTCTTGGGTCCGTTCATCTTCACGCCCTCGCCAGAAGAACTCCATCCAACGGCTCGGTCGCCACCAACCGAAGCCCATCTTTGTAAGACCATCTATTATTCGGCGGTTGACCTGCTCTTCAAAAAGTTTCTTTGCGACAAGACAGGCATTTTTTATGGCGTCAGCGCCGCTTCGTCCGTGGCATATCACCACCACCCCGCCAACGCCCAAGAGTGGCGCCCCACCATAAGACGCATAATTGCCCACCCTGTTCAACTCCTCAAAGACCGCCTCTTTGACTTTGGGGTCGCCGCCGTTGTTGAGGTATTTCTTGAGCGCGCGGTTGAGCCAGCGCAGCATCCCCTCTCCCATCCCCTCCGCCACTTTCAATATGGCGTTGCCCACAAGACCGTCGCATACCGCCACCTCACAGGTGCCGCTGAAGAGGTCGTGTCCTTCCACATTGCCGATGAAATTGACGATTTTCGCTTCGCGGAGCAAGGAGTAGGCGGCGCGCAGTAACTCCGTTCCCTTCGTTGATTCGGCGCCTATATTAAGCAGTCCAACACGCGGGTTGTCAACGCCCAACACCGTCTCATAGTAGAGCGAGCCCATCAGGGCGTATTGGAGCAGGTGGACAGGTTTGCAAGCCAGATTTGTGCCCGCATCAATCACTATGCACATTCCTGCTTTGTTGTCGGAGGGGAAAGGCACCGCCACGCCCGGGCGTTTCACACCAGGCAGGAGGCGTAGGGAGAATATGGATGCGGCGACAAATGCTCCTGTATTGCCCGCCGATATTACCGCGTCAGCCTTTCCGTCTCTGACAAGGCGCACTGCTTCCGCTATGGAAGATGTCGGTTTTGCCTTCAACGCCTTTATCGGAGGTTCTTCCATCCCTATCACATCGGGCGCGTCCTGCACAGAAATTTTGTCGGTGCATCCTTTCAGGAGGGGTTCCACCTCGGCGCGCCTGCCCACAAGCACAACATCTATGCCCGCAGCGGCGGCTTCCACCGCTCCCTCCACCACCGCATCCGGTGCTCTGTCCCCTCCCATCGCGTCCAGCGCTATCCGCAACCCAACTCTCCTACTTCTCCTTCTCCGGGCGCAGTATCCTATATTCCTTGCCCTTGTAGGTCTCGCAAACAGGACAGACCCTGTGTGGTCTTATCAGTGCCTTGCAGCGAGGGCATTCCACCAGTTGGGGAACGCTCAAATACTGATGCGCCCTTCTTTTACCGCGCCTTGAACGGCTCACCTTCCGTTTCGGCACACCCATCCTAACCTCTCCCAACAGAATCTAATTGGGCAAATTATACGGTGTTTTCATCCTTGTTCAACTCTTCTGCAACGCCAATTACGCGGAATTTTCGCTCCGTTCGCCTCATCAGTCCTCTGAACCCGAACATTGCGGACAGCAACCCACAGACCGCACCTCCCAGTGCCGCTACCGCAACCGCCAACTCCCCTCCCCCCAAGCCGTATGTCAAGAGCCCCGCCCCTATTAACCCGAAAAGCGGCAACCCAAAAACCACCACAACGGGTCCGTATATCGCAGGCGTTGTCACCTCCACCCGCACACGCATCCCCTCCTCTATCCCATCCGCCACCTTCTCATCCACCACAGCAGCCACTTTGTCCTCAATCCTGCCGGGACGAAAACATCTCCCACAAGCGGCACACTTTGGACTTTCGGTGCTGGGGAAAAGCCTCAACTCCACCTGCAACTTGCCCTCACCCCGTTTCACTGATACAACTTCGGCTTCCTCAAAATGATAATACATTCAAACCTCTCCACATCTTTGGATAAGGTTAACAAAGGAACCGCTCTCATTTCAAGTGGAAGGAGGGACTTGACAATGATATATGCGGCTGTTTTACTTTTTCACTTGTTGTTGTGGAGGGGACGCTTTGCGGGTTATGTGGGTTGTTGTTGCGGCAGGTTTT